>ONWL01000002.1 GCA_900321525.1 uncultured Eubacteriales bacterium | reverse complement strand
AATATACATACGGCATAACGGAATCGGCAGCTGGTAAATCAGTCGTCCAATTCCCAGAGAAGAATATGCCACCACATTCTTTTCTGTATAGAAAATCTTTCCTACTTCCAAAGCTACTTTTGCTTCCTTGTAAGAACGGGATACTTCTTTGATCTCATTGACAACAGTACCATATGCCACATGCACCTTGGTCATAGTTTCTGCTGTCAATGTATCCACCAGAATACTTGCCAGCTTATCCATATCCTCATAGTTTTCAGCAAACTTCAATTCTTTTACAATAATAATATTTCTCTCGTCTACTGCTGTAATAAAATCTTTCTGCTTGGTCGCAAACATGCTCTTGACAATTTCCAGTGCATTCACATCTTTCTCATGCTGTGTTTCTACAATGAATACCACTCTGCGCTGGTTAATCTCAATATGAAGTTTTTTTGCCCGGTTATAAATATCCACCAACAACAAATTATCCAATAACAGATTTTTGATAAAGTTATCCTTATCAAAACGCTCCTTATATGCAACCAGAAGATTCTGCACCTGGAATGCAGCCATCTTTCCCACCATATACACATCATCACTGGCACCTTTTGCCAGCAATACATATTCTAACTGGTGATCATCAAATACCTTGAAAAACTGATAACCAGACATCACCTGACTTTCTGCTGGTGAAGCGGCAAAACTCAAAATGACATCTTCCTGAATCTCCGGCTCCGTCAGAGTTGTTGCAAGAACCTTTCCATCGGTATCACTTACAGAAAAATCCACTCTGGTAATTGTCTTCAAGCCATCAATTGTACTCTGCAAAATCTGATTTGATATCATACTCTCTTCTCCATTCCGCCGAGCCGGACACAAAGTTCCGGCGATGGCCTTCTTTCTATGTTCTTTACTCTCTATCTTAATCTATTTTTCCAAAAAATAAAAGAGGGAAATATGTTTTTTCACACATTTCCCTCAAAAATTTTATAATTCCAATAAATTTTGATTAGTCGAGAACAGCCAGCTCTGTTTCCTTATCGAAAATGTGAACCAATTCTGCGTTTGGTGCAAACTTAACGGTATCACCTGTTCTTGCGGTTGTCTTTGGATTGACTCTTGCAGTGAAGTTTGCGTCACCCAAATCAAAATACAGGTAAACCTCAGCACCTAACATCTCGTATACACGAATGGTAGCCTGAATCAGAGAACCATCCGCTGTTGCCTTTGCAACTTTATCTTCCTCATCAGACAGGTTCTCAGGACGAATACCCATGATGACTTCCTTACCAACATATCCCTTTGCCTTCAACTGCTTGCCCTTGGAATCTGGCAATACAATAGTGTTACCAGCAAACTCTACTGCAACCTTACCGTTCTTCTCTACAACTGTTGCATCAACCATATTCATCTGAGGAGAACCAATGAATCCTGCCACAAACTTATTCACTGGCTTGTCATACAGATTTTGAGGAGTATCTACCTGCTGTACGATACCATCTTTCATAACAACAATTCTGGTACCCAGTGTCATTGCCTCGGTCTGGTCATGTGTTACATAGATAATGGTTGCCTTTAATCTCTGATGCAGCTTGGAAATCTCAATTCTCATCTGAACACGTAACTTTGCATCCAAGTTGGAAAGAGGCTCATCCATTAAGAATACCTTCGGACTACGAACGATTGCACGTCCCATTGCAACACGCTGTCTCTGACCACCGGACAAAGCCTTTGGCTTACGGTCTAATAAGTGCTCCAGATCAAGAATCTTAGCAGCTTCCTTTACTGCCTTATCAATTTCAGCCTTTGGCACCTTTCTTAACTTCAGGCCAAATGCCATATTATCATAAACCGTCATGTGAGGATACAGAGCGTAGTTCTGGAATACCATTGCGATATCTCTATCCTTTGGCTCTACATCATTTACCAGCTTTCCATCGATATACAGCTCACCGGAAGAAATCTCTTCCAGACCTGCGATCATACGAAGCGTTGTGGACTTTCCACATCCGGATGGTCCTACGAAGATGATAAACTCACGATCTTCGATTTCAAGGTTAAAATCCTTAATTGCAACGAATCCATTGCTGTAAACCTTATTCACGTTACGAAGTGATAAACTTGCCATAACACTTTCCTCCTATTTAATACGACTAAATATGATTGACTACTTATTGCCTCCCCAACTTTCATCTGTAATTATAATAACGGAAACAGACCGATTTAGCTATATTTTATTTAACCAAAAAGAACCTCGTAAAGTTATGCAAATTGTCCTCAAATATTTTTTATGTACCTTTTGTTGTAATAATTTATACATGTTTTTAATTCTACTCTTTTTTTTTCATACATTTCTATGCATTTTTCATAATCTTATTTCACTTTTGACATCTTTCCCTGATTTTTACCAAAAAAATATCCATTTTGTTTTCTTTTTCTTTCCAGAATTCGTGAATTATAACTTATGTCGACTTTTTTCTCTCCGATTCGACAAATTGTTGGCTTATTTTTTATGCATTTTATCGGCTTTATTTTTTAACCAGCAGCATATATAATAAACACAATCCCGCATGAATGTCAACATTGTAATACTTTTTCCGGGGTATTCACATAGGCATTCTACCATAAAAGAAATCTGCCGTCTCCTCCACAGGAACAGCGCAGATCGGAAAGGACATTTATGAGTATGGCACAGCCGAATTTAACGTATCATACCCCCACTACTATTGGCAAAAGAATTCGAGAAGAACGCAAAAAGCTGGGCATGACGCAAGCCCAGCTCAGTAAAGTTCTTGGTATTTCCACCAGTTACCTTGGTGCCCTGGAACGGGGCAGCCGTTCCATTTCTTCTAATATATTGTCAAAGCTACACGAACATTTGAATCTCTCTTATGATTATCTGTTAGAAGGCACCACCTTACAGGATCTTTCTCTGCAACAATATATTCGGGAAAGTACAGATTATGATTACGGTGTGCGCCATGATCTGGATGTGGTTCTTGGTACGTGTACTGAAGCAGAACTGGAAGCCTGCTATGAGTTAATTCGTACATATTTACTGCACAGCCGGAGCAGAAGCAACAAAAAAATTCGCCGTCAATCAGAATCTCCTGATTCCCACGGGCAGCATTGACCAATACGCAGCACCATGTATATTCTAATTTTCACAAACGTATAATCCCCATTTGCACCAATGTATCAAAAACAATGTATGCCACACTGCAGACAATGGCAAGGATCAACGGAATGGTCATTCTTCTGTCTTTCTGGGAAGGCTGCACATTCCCTTTGAACAGGGCACGAATATAGCCTTCTCTGCCGGACAGGCTGGCAATCTTTTTATATACCGGCACTGCCAGTGCAATTCCTGCTACTGCAAAAATCAAAAACATAAGAACAGCAACCACCAGAAACATCTCATGAGAAATCCCTAATTCCGCCAGAGAGGCATCATACAGTTCCTGCGTGGAACCTTCCGCAGCCTGGAAACTGGAATACATCATCAGCACATTGCTGCCATTGATCAGAAAATGCATGAGCATGGAAGAAAAGATCGAGTTTGTGGCTTCTACCAGCAGCGCCATCAGAATCCCCAATACAAATGCATACAACATCTGGTTTAGATTCATATGCATCAGACCAAACAACAGGGCAGACAGCAGAATTCCACTCCACACACCGCTTTCCCGGTAATTTTGTAGCATGATTCCCCGAAAGCCCAACTCCTCTACAATGGGTGGCAAAATCGCAATTGCAAAAAACAACACTGCAAAAGGCAACCCACCTGCCACATCCATCACCTGAACTGCTGTATTGCGCACCAAAAACTGGGACAGCAGATTACAAACTGCCATCAAAGGAGATGTCAGCAGTGTGTACAGAACAATCAGCAACATCACCCGTATGCCCAGCTTCTCATGGGGAATCCGTTTCCAAAATGACTCTTTTCTGGTCATTGCACAGTATATGAGGATGCTGACCAGAATCAGCAATTCTCCCATCATCAATCTCAACCACAACGGCAGTTGCAGTGGAACCATACTAAAAATTAGTTGATAGGCAAAGGGCAATACCGTTACCAGCAACATAAACCAATTTGCTTTTTTTGTTTGCATACGCATCCTCCGTAAATTTTATTCGGGATACAATCCTTCATGATCCCCAACAGCTACCTCTTACTTTTTACTGTTCCATCAGATAAATGGCAGTATCCCCTGTCTTTACCTTACCTTCTTTCATCAGTCTGCCTATGGCACGTTTGAATGCACTTTTACTAATGTGCAATTGCTCTTTGATGACCTGTGCGTCTGCTTTTTCTCCAAAAGGCAGTACTCCATCGTATGCCCGGAGTGCTTCTAAAATCAATGCCGCATCCTCATCCATTTGCAGATAGGCCCGCTCCCGCAGACGCAGATCCAGTTTTCCATCCTGCCGTACTCTGGCAACCTTCGCAGTTACCGTTTCACCGGTTCTGACTTTTGTATACAATTCCTTCTGGGGAATCATCCCATAATACCGGTTGTCCACTGCCACAAATGCACCATACTCCGGATTCACCCGGTACACCGTACCGGTTACTGTATCTTCTACCTGATAAGAGCTGTCTGCGCTGAGATAATCATAAATCTTCATAGTAGCGCAAAGGCGCTCACTTTTGTCAATATACAATGCCACCAGACAGGAATCTCCCTTCTTGACGGGGATAGTCTGTTCTTTATACGGCAGCAACAGGTCTTTCTCCAATCCCCAGTTCAAAAACGCACCGATTTTCCCTACTTCCGCTACTTCTAACACTGCCAGTTGTCCCAGACAAATCTTTGGGGAATTGGTGGTACAGATCCATCTGTCCTGAGAATCTTTGTACACAAATACCTCTATCTCATCTCCTACCTGACAATCTTCTGGCAGCTGCTTCTTTGGCAGAAGAATGCTTTTTTCACTACCCTCTTCTCCCAGATACCCACCAAAATCTTTCATTCGCAATACCTTTAATACCTGTTTTCTTCCCAGTTCAATCATACGCTTTCCTTTCTCATCTTTTCTTATAAAAAGCCGCCACTGCATAAGGCTTCTTTTCCTCATTGCTCAGTTCCACCACATACCGGTCTTCTTCCTCACTGATCCAGGGCACGATCACATCTCCCAGTATTGCCTGTCTGCGGTATTCTACTCGCAATTCTCCAATGTCAATCTTTGCCGGCAGCTGTTCCAATGCAATCTTAATATACTGACCATTGTTCACATGGAGATTGGTATCCAGATGGTGCCTGCACACGGTAAGCGCATCCAACTGTATCTGTTCCTCTGGAATCGCTATTTTTCTCGGCGCATAGTCCATATCCAGCTTTTTCTCTATTTTGTATGGTTCTGTTTCCTCCTTCGGAATCCGCACCGGATGTCCGGTATTGCGGTTTACCATCACCCAGTAAGAGTTTGCCTTCACCAGATATTTTCCTGCTTCATCTTTCACTGCAAAATTACGCATCCCAAATGTCGGTGTAAATTCATAAGCAGCAGTTCCTACCGCAATGTGTTCCAGAAATTCAGGCATCCGGTCTATGACGATCTGCCAGAAGCTGACCATCCACACCAGTCCCTTCTCCTGTAAATACTGGTATCCTACCTGTAAATCCTCTGAGTGAAATGTACTGGTGTCCTGCAACAAATCCACCAGACTGCCAATCGACAATTTTCCATACTCATCCAGTTCCGTATACCTTACTCTTGTATGCATCTCATACATTCCAGTCATCCCCCATATCCGTAAAGTCTTTGTGCAATCATCCCTTCCCGCTGCCCAATCACAGGTTCTGAACCATTACACGCTGTCCGTTTTCGGTCACACATCAGTATAACACAGCTTTTCCAAAGGTACAATCAATTTTCTATTGACAAATCTACATAGTATCATTATAATACTATGTAGATGGTATTCAAATCATACTAAGCAATGCTATCGTCCGATTTTGCAGGAAACGGAAATGCTTCTTTCATTCCAAAATCGAACAATTGCCTCATTACATATCATCTTTGGAAAGGAGTTTTTATGGAACTGCGTGATGAAAAAGGGCTCACGGAAACCGAATTTCTGGCGGCTTACCAGCCCGGAATCTATCCCCGTCCATCTGTCACTGTGGATATGATCGTGTTTGCCATCGATTCTCTGGCCAATGCGAATCTGCGAAAAAGTGCCGATCAGGAATTGGAAGTCTTACTGATTCAAAGAAAAAATCATCCTTTTCTGCACCAGTGGGCCATTCCCGGTGGATTTGTAGACATTGATGAATCGTTGGATGATGCCGCCAAGCGGGAATTACGGGAGGAAACCGGTCTGGAAAATCTGTATCTGGAACAACTGTACACCTGGGGGGCTGTTCACCGGGATCCAAGAATGCGTGTCATCTCCACATCCTATATGGCACTTGTAAACAAAGAAGATCTGACTGCCAAAGCCGGAGATGATGCAATGGACGCTGCATGGTTTTCCATCCGTCTCACAGAGAAACAGGATGGCTTGCTGTTACAGTTATACAACAGTGAAAAAGACATCACCATCCGTTACCAGTGTGTTTCATCTCCAGTGGATCCGGTTTTTTTGCCGCTGGATGCCCAGATGCTTGCCTTTGACCATGTACAGATTTTATACACCGCCCTAACACGGCTGCGAAACAAAATCGAATACACACCATTGGTATTCCGTCTGATGCCGGAAGAATTTACATTAAGTACACTGCAAAAAGTCTACGAGGCCATTCTGGGCAGAAAACTGCTGAAAGCAAATTTCCGCAAAAAAATCGCCCCTCTGGTCCTGGATACCGGCCGCAAAGAATCCGGTGTCAACTACCGCCCCGGAAAGTATTACCGATTCAACGACCAATATACTACCGGGTTTTGAGCACAATGGGTGTTCCCATTCCAAAGAGAACCTCATCCGCCTGCTCTGTCACCTTTTCACCACTCTGCAATCTACACCACATTGCAGAACCTGTATTTCAATGGAGGCACTATGGAACAAAATATTTTAATTGTAGTCGATATGCAGCATGATTTCATTGATGGAAGTTTAGGAACGCCGGAAGCAGTACAGATCATTCCTTCTGTCCTTTCCAGAATCCGTTCTTATGCAGCAGACCCTGCCGGAATCCTGTATGCCACACTAGACACCCACACCGAACAGTACTTAGACACTGCGGAAGGCAGACATCTTCCCGTGCTCCACTGTATCCGGGGAACCAAAGGACATACACTGGATCCTGCCATACAGACTGCACTGGATGCCTGCGGCTGTACCTATGTAGAAAAGCCTACTTTTGGCAGTCTGGATCTGGTACAACAACTACAACAGTCTGCCAAAACACACCCCATCGCTTCCATCGAGCTATGCGGTCTTTGCACAGACATTTGCGTGGTGTCCAACGCATTGTTGTTAAAAGCCGCTTTTCCGGAAGTTCCTATTTCTGTCCACGCTTCCTGCTGTGCCGGAGTCACTCCTGCTACACATGAAGCCGCACTGACCACTATGGAAATGTGCCAGATACACATTTTACGAGAGGAGAATTGAGAATGATGAGAAACCTGACGATGTTAATGGATTTTTATGAACTGACCATGGCAAACGGCTACTTTGTCAAAGGCTTCAAGGATACCAAAGTGGTATTTGACGTATTTTACCGCAGCAACCCGGATCAAGGCGGCTTTGCCATCTGTGCCGGTCTGCAGCAGGTCATCGACTATATCAACAACATGCATTTTACTGAGGATGATATTGCCTATTTAAGAGGGCGAAACATGTTTGACGAAGGTTTTCTGGAATATCTGTCCAATTTCCACTTCAAAGGCACCATAGAAGCAGTTCCGGAAGGTACTATCGTATACCCTAACACGCCTTTGCTGACAGTGACCGCGCCTCTCATCGATGCACAGCTCATCGAAACCATGCTGTTGCTCACCATCAATCATCAGTCTCTCATTGCCACCAAGACCAACCGGATCTGCCGTGCTGCCGGAAATGCTGTCATGATGGAGTTTGGCGCACGCCGTGCCCAGGGACCGGATGCCGCAGAACTTGGTGCCAGAGCCGCATTCATCGGCGGTGCAGATGCCACTGCCACTACCAGTGCCGATGAATTGTTCGGTATTCCGGCTGTTGGCACCATGGCTCACAGCTGGGTTCAGTTCTTCCCTTCTGAATATGAGGCATTTCAGGCATATGCAGAAATCTATCCGGACAGCTGCACCTTACTGATCGATACCTATGATGTATTGGACAGCGGTATTATCAATGCCATCAAAGTGGCAAAAGAAGTATTAGAGCCGATGGGCAAGCGTCTGAAAGGCATTCGCATCGACAGTGGCGACCTGGCTTATCTATCCAAGAAAGTGAGAAAAATTCTGGATGCAGCTGGATGTGAAGACTGCAAAATTGTGGTATCTAACAGTGTGGACGAACACTTGATCGAATCTCTGAACAACCAGGCGGCATGTATTGATTCTTACGGTGTAGGGGAACGTCTGATCACTGCCAAGTCTGACCCGGTATTCGGCGGTGTCTATAAACTGGTGGCAGTAGAGGAAAATGGAGTCTTCCAGCCACGCATCAAGATTTCCGAAAATGTAGAAAAGATCACCAATCCAGGCAAAAAATCTCTGTACCGTATTTATCAGAATGGTATTGGCATTTCCGATTTATTAGCTACATATGATGAAGAAGTGGATTTTACCAGGCCACTGAAAGTGATCAACCCAAATAAGCCATGGAAAAATCTGATTCTGGAACATTACACTGCCAAAAAGCTTCATGTGACCGTATTCCAGGATGGGGTGCAGGTTTACCAGTCTCCTTCCTTACAGGAAATCCGGGCCTATGTCAAGCATCAGTTGGATCACGAAGTATGGGATGAAGAAAAGCGTTTTGAAAACCCACATACCCACTACTTAGACTTCACACCAGCTATGTATCAGTTAAAGCAGGATCTGCTGAGTGCACATACAAAAGACCAGAAATAACAGTAACCGAGAAGTCATGTTTTCACACTGTTTGACATACCAAACCAATTATGGGGCATTTCACATCCAGAAATGCCCTTTTTCAATTCATCAGGTCATCCCCTAAGCCTGAAACGCAACCAAAACCTCCCAATAGAAGAATTTGTTCTTTAGGATATGTATAATTTGTATGTTTTATTCCTGCTTTTTTGCATCCAAGTAAACAATTTGCACAAATCGATATTTTTTGCAAAAAAATTCAAAAAAGTGCTTGCAAAATTCCAGTGGGTGTTATATAATAAGTCATGTCGTGAGGGACACGACTTAAAACAAAAAACATTGGGTTGTCGCCAAATGGTAAGGCACTGGACTCTGACTCCAGCATTTCAAGGTTCGAATCCTTGCAGCCCAGTTCCAAGCAGGATGAATATCCTGCTTGCTTTTTTGTATAATAGAAATTTCCTGTTACACAAAAAAGAACACTACATAACAACTCTCTGTTTTGCAGTGTTCTTCCACTATTGCACAATTCCACATTTGACATCACTTTTTCCGGTGGATCCAACAGTATTTCCGGATGTTTGAACATACTGTTCACTCCTGAATCTGTTCCACCACATCATAAATGACCTGCTCCGGCACATTGTCACATTCTGCTGCCAGACCCAGAAGAAAATCCACATACTCTTCTGCTTCTTCCGGATCCAGCTTTTGATGCTTTTCCAATCTTTTAATCAATTCATTTAAAATTTCTCTGTCAGATTCCTCTAATCCCATCATGACTGTTTTCAACTGCGCCAACTGTTTCTGCATTTTTTATTTCTCCTTTCTTCTGCAAAGCTTTTGCTATGATTCCGAACCTTCACGTCACTTTTTGTGGTTTCTGATCATATTCTACTTCCATCAGCATGAGTCCCTCTGGCGGTGCCAAAAATCCAGCCCGTTTCCTGTCTCTGGCAGCCAAAACTCCCACTAGTTCCTCATATCTACGGCTTCCATTTCCCACCTCAATTAATGTACCTGTGAGAATCCGCACCATATGATACAGAAAACCATTTCCATGAAACCGCAGGCGTACTTCCCTGTCTGTTTCGGTGATGGCAATGTCATAAAGAGTCCGCACTGTAGACTTTTTCCCTGGTTTGGCACTGCAAAAACTTTGAAAGTCATGAGTACCTGTCAGCAATACTGCTGCCTGTCTCATGGCTGCTACATCCAGGGGTTTTCCATAGTCATACAGGTAATTTCGTTCAAATACATTTCGAATGTGGGAGGTGCCGATGCGATAGGTATAAATTTTGCCTTTGGCATTTAACCGTGCATGAAATCTGGGCGGTGCCTGTTCCAAAGACAATACCACAATATCTTTTGGCAGATATTGGTTACAAGTCTCCTGTAACATATGACAATCCCACGCTGTGTCCATGGTAAAACTGGCAGTCTGTCCTTTTGCGTGAACACCGGCATCGGTTCTGCCAGACCCATTGACTTCCACCTTCGCACCATTCAATCTGGTGAGCAGCGTTTCCAATTTTCCCTGAATGGTGTTTCCTGTATTTCCCTGCTTCTGCCAGCCATCGTATCGGCTGCCATCATATGCCAGTATCATTTTATAATTCTGCATATTTCTTTTCTTCTACTCCTTTTGCCAGAGATCTGTTCTTTATAAAAAACTATGATAATCATACCTTTTCATAACTGTGCTGACCACAAACTGTTACGTCTTTTCCAAAAAGAAAAAATAGATGTTTCCAACTGTTCCTTCTCTTCATATACTAATACAGATATTCGGGTATTTCAACCCATTTTCGAGGATGATCTATGCTGATTTTAAACAGAACTTCTCTTTCCGGCAGTGACGAAGGACAACTGCAGGTAAACGTAACCAATGCCAGGAACAATTTTCCCATTGAAAATGCATCCATTTCTATTTTGGAAGAATCTGCACCGGAAACAATCATCGAACAACTGACGACCAATAGTTCCGGCCAGACCGAAAATGTAGATTTGGCCGCCCCTCCGCCAGAATACAGCCAGGAACCTGACAGTCCACGGCCTTACAGCGAATACACCATACTGGTACAGGCAGAAGGCTTTGAATCGGTAGAAGTGCAAGGCTCTGAAATTCTGCCCAGTGTTCTGTCTCTCCAGCCCATTCGCATGATTCCTCTTTCTCAGGCATTGCCGCCAGAGGAAAACATCCAGATACCAGAGCACACCCTTTATGGAACCTATCCTCCTAAAATACCAGAGGACGAAATCAAGCCTACCGGACAGTCCGGCGAAATTGTCTTAAGCCGTGTGGTAGTGCCGGAAACTATTGTGGTACATGATGGGGTTCCTTCTGATTCTTCCGCAAGGGATTACTATGTCTCTTACCGGGATTATATCAAAAATGTGGCTTCCTGTGAAATCTATGCCACCTGGCCGGAAAGCGCATTGATTGCCAACCTGCTTGCCATCATGTCCTTTACATTAAACCGTGTCTATACGGAATGGTATCGAAATCAGGGCTATGATTTTACCATCACTTCTTCTACTGCCTATGATCAGAAATGGGTTTATGGACGAAACATTTTTCAGGAGATCTCTGTGCTGGTAGACGATCTGTTTAACCAATATCTGTCACGGCCCAATGTAAAGCAGCCGCTGTTTACCCAGTACTGCGACGGAAGACGTGTCACATGCCCAAACTGGCTCAGTCAATGGGGTTCTAAATATCTGGGAGATCGCGGCTACAGTCCCATTCAGATTTTACGAAATTATTATGGCAGCAGCATTTATATCAATAGCGCAGAACAAATTGCCGGTATTCCATCTTCATGGCCCGGCTATTCTCTCACCATCGGTTCATCCGGTGCCAAAGTTCGGCAAATGCAAAATCAGCTGAATACCATTGCCACTGCCTACAGTGCCATTCCCATGCTTGTAGAAGATGGAATTTTTGGGCCACGTACAGCCCAGTCCGTTCGAGTATTCCAATCCGTTTTTGGTCTGCCTGTCACCGGCGTGGTAGATTTTTCCACATGGTACCGAATCAGCCAAATTTACGTAGGAATCGCACGTCTGACAGAACTGTAATGGGGATTCGCTGCATAACCTCCGTCTTTCTGCACACACTAGTCTCATCCTATTTTCAGAAAGGCGGAACTTTTCATGTACCATAATTTTTTCAAATGCGGCATTACTGGTCTTTGTCTGGAAGTGACCTTTACCAGCCTCATTTCCTTCCTTCGTAAAGACCTGAAGATGACTGCCACTACTTCTTTGCTCATGTTTCCCATTTACGGCGGTGCCGCATGTCTAACACCACTGTGCCGCTTTTTAAAACATCGTCCTCCTCTCCTTCGAGGCACTGTTTATATGCTTTTGATTTATCTGGGAGAATATACTTCCGGTTGTTTCTTAAAAAAACGGAACATGTGTCCATGGGATTACAGCAACTGTCCATTGAACGTACAGGGTATCATCCGGCTGGACTTTGCACCGCTCTGGTTTGCCACAGGTCTGCTGTTTGAACGACTGCTGCTGCCGAACCAATGCGAACACATTGCATAAGCAGAAGGAGGTCTGTACTTTGCTCTCACAAAGTACAGACCTCCTGATTCTACCCGGATTCTCCAAAAGAAAACTTCCCATGCAGGCACGGATCGTTTTCTTTTTTCGATCCATCTGACTCCTTTTCAGGTAATTCTGCAGCGCCTGCATCTCGATTTCGCTTCGATCCATCTGACTCTGCAAAATTACATATCCGGCACCGGAAGAGGTCTTGCCGGGTCGAATACGGACTCTACATCAAAGAGCTCCGACAGCTTATCTGCGCCCTTATATAAATCCTGGTACATCCGGTATCCATCCAGATTCATACGTCCCTGACGAAAATAATCATTGGTCACCTGCACCCAATATAAAGTCGAACCATCTACATTGCAATAATAATCAAACCCCAGACTCTTCAAATATTCATACCGCTCTCCGTCATATCCTCTCCAGCTACCGATATCGCTGCCAAATGGAAAGATGACCATATCAGTACCACCGATCAACGGTGCCACTTCTTCATTCCACAAATCTGCATCTGCCTTGAATACTTCCCAGCTAGAAGTGGCATAATTTCGATGTCCCCAACTGTGGCTGGCAATGATCCACCCCTGATCTTTGATCGCCTGTGCCACTTTTGCAGCTTCCTTCTTATCTGCCTCGATGTTTGGATTTTCTTTTTCCGTTCCCGCACCATACGTGTAATCAGAAGTACGGTAACCTAAGATTCCATTATAACCGGTCAGTGCCAAAATTCCTCTTGCCCCCTGATAAGCAAAATCCGGATGTTTTTCCAGAAAATCTTCCAGACGAGGCATCACATCATAGGAACCATAAGTTACAGAACCATCTTCATTGATATATTCATTGGTTACTTTTCCATCTGCACCAATGACCAATCTGGAAGGGAATCCATCTCCTTCCATATATTCATAATAGCACACGTCATCCTGAGACAGCACAAATGGTTTCTTTCCCTCCGGCAGATAGATATCCTGCTTCACCATCTTCGTTACCGTCTGCTTCTCTGTCACAGCCGGCACCTCCTGACCATCTTCATCGGTATATGCTTCCTGTACCACCACATCTTCTGTCACTTCTTCCATCTTGTACAACTGATATGGTGTAACCAGTACCCAACCACGCTCATACATCTGCTCCATAATTTTATCAAACTCATCTACAGTGGTCATTACCTGATTGTAACCGGCTTCCCGATAATCCCCATCAAAAGCCAAATCGGTATTGGGCACCAGCGTATGGAAAAAGATATGCGGTACCTGCTTATTATCTGCCCACAATACGGTTTGTGACTTTTCTTTTTTGTATCGGCTCACCGCATCTTTCAGCATGGCATTGGATGCATATCCCTTTACATCCTGCAACAGTGCAATGGCACTGTCATAATCATACCCTGCTGCCAATACATCCGCTTGACGAACCAATTCCTCTAATTCCGCTGAGTCTTCTGTACTTTCGCTTGCTCCTTCTGTCTGTTCTCCCGAAGCAGATACACTCCCTGCTTCATTGAAAGGTGATGTGGCTGCCGTTTTGGAACAACCACTGACTGCCAGCATGCCTGCAATTCCCAATGCAAGCCCTATTACTCTGTAGTGTTTCATAATTATCTCTCCCTTGGTTGTTTTGTAAATCACACATGCCATTTACAAAAACATATTGTAGCACACTTCTCTCAAAAATCAAAGTGCTTCTACACTTTTTCACCCTCTTTTTCTGAAATCTGAAAATAGTATAACCACATCCATATACTTTACTTCTGGGAAATCCAAAACAGTATTGGCAAATTTTAATAAAAAATTTTCATTTACTGATTGAGATATTAAAATTATTATGATATACTATATATAATTTTCAAAAAAAAATATATTTGAATTGTTTTGATACAATTTCAAATTATGCAAAAATAGAGGTTATTATGGTTACAATCAAAGATATTGCAAAAAAACTCGGCATTTCCATCAGCACTGTTTCCAAGGGGCTGAATGGAGCAAGCGACATCAGCGCAGACACCAGACAGCTGGTATTGGATACCGCACTGGAGATGGGCTATATTGGGAAACGCACAAAGAATTCTCTTTCTAAACACGTATGCATTGTCATTCTTCATCTGCCTTACAGCAATATTGATGAGTACGGCTACGAACTGATTTCCGGCTTTTGTCTGGCCGCTACAGAGAATAACTACATGGTCTCCATGGTTTCCATAGACGATCTGCAAAAAGCGCATAAAAATTATGATACTGCCATGGAAATGCTTGGTTATCATGGTGCTTTTTTTGTAGGCCTTACCAAAGATGATGCCTATTTGGAGCAACTGCAGAGCACGAAAATCCCCACGATTCTGTTTGAAGAACCGGTTCAAAATCCCTGTGTGGGCACCATTGGAGTAAATGTAGCAGAAGGCATCCAACAATGTGTATCTTACCTTCATGAACAGGGACATCGACGAATTGCCTTCATCAACGGCTTAAACAACTGTGCTGCGGCCAACATGCGTATGGAAGGATATCGACGTGGTCTGGATTTGGTGGGACTTCCCTTTGAAGAACGCCTCACCGGCAGTGCTTTATTTTATCCTCCGGTTTCCGTAAAAGATTTTATCCCAGTTTTTCTGGAAGAAAAGGCAACTGCCATTGTCTGTGGCAATGATTACATTGCAGCTGCCGCCTTGTCTGAACTGATGCAGCGAGGACTTCGAGTTCCCACAGATATCAGTATCACCGGTTTTGATGACAATCCAGTTGCCAAATATTTGTCCCCGCCACTGACTACAATCAATGAGAACCGTCTTGGCATTGGACGAACTGCCTTGATTATGTTAGACAATTTAACCCGCAATGGATGCACTGGTGTAATGCTAACGCATCCAAAACTGATTGTGCGCAAATCCACAGGGAAATATGTTTCTCAGCGATATTGATTTTACATAATTTTTTTATTTTTCAAAATCAAAATTTTATACGTTTTTGAAAACCACCAAAAGGATAAATATCACTTTTCCCTTTGATGGTTTTCTTTTTAGGCTGCATCTATGCCCTTATTCTGTTGTAGTTTCCACTCCCATTTCTGCAGTGGCTTCCTCCGCTGCTTTCTCTGTCGCCTTTGCAAGGATCTGTTGGAAGTCTACAATCACACTACGGGTTCCACCGCTATACGCATTGGCCCCATATCCATCGATCACATGAGTGATACCTGGATTTCCGGTGATCATCACAGAGCATACGTTGTGAATATCCATACCTTCCACTTCCGGAACCTCCATAGCACAATACTCTTCTACCACCGCATCTCTGTTGTAAGAGTAAATGCCAATGCCGTAAGCGGTATGGGTGGTCACATTATCTGCCACATAATAAGAAGCATACCCATTCATGGTTCCATCATGGCTCTGCCATACAGACTGCTTTGGCACATCATACGGCAGCTCACTTTGATAAAAATAAACGCTTCCCTCTTCCCCGTTCCACACCGTCTGATACTCCTGGAAATGTTCTACCATCAACGCATAAATGGTCACTCTGTCTCCATTGACGATGATACCGTTTGGTGCCGTATTGGTGGTCCATGCCACACCATCTCCATGGTCTGCACGCCATACCCAGAAATTGTCTCCGATCACATCATTGCTGTGAATGGTCACACAATTCTGTACCGCTGTTTCACCATTGACTACACCACCTACCCGGAAAAATACATCGCTTAACAAAATCGGATTCTCACTATGATCAGACTCTCCATCCGTATCTCCTACCTGAAGCAGTGTTTCAGACTCTGTGGTACCTGCATCAAACAAAATGCCCCCAATCTTGATGCCGTCTACGTCTGCAGTATGGATACAGCCATTTCCAGCTATGGGACGAAGGGTGGCATACCCAATCCCCAATACAATGGTATCCGGCTTCGTCACTTCGATGGTTTCCTCTAATTCATAAATCCCCGGTGTAAGCAGCAAATGCTTTCCCTCTTCCAGTGCCTCATTCAGGGTCTTGGCCGTATCTGTCTCCGGATGTGCCACATAAAATGCATCCAGGGGAATCACTTCTCCCTTTGGGCCGTCTATCCAGCTGACACCGGTGGTTTCCGTCTGCCATGCCGGTACAAAAACACTGTATACCCCGTCCTCATAAATCAGATATGGCTTCTCCTGTACCTTTGGTGTCACCGCCACTGTGGTATAGGTACGTGCCGGCCAGGTACCGGTAGGTGCCTTCCCTTCCTCTGTTCCTACAAATACGATGTTCCAGTTCTCACCGGACCACATGCGCCAGTCACAGTTTCTGGACAACCACTGCTGCTGAGAGCCGGAATCTGCGATTCCGGTAATCACCGTATCTGACAGAAACCCGCCGCTTGCCCAGCCATACTGGTCATGCAGTGCCAGATTGCCGTTGATCTGCATTCTCCGCATAGAAGTTGCCTGGGAAACTGCCCACATCACATTGCTGTTCACCTGCAGATTGGCTGCTGCCCGCCAGAAATTACAGGTGGCATTGTGATTGCTGTCATTTCCCAGCCATGTGGCAGGACAGTTCAGGCTTTGCAGAGTGGTTTCCAGGGGAGTACGCCCCAATCCCATGACCTCCATATAAAAGCCAATCTGAGGCTGAATTTCTTCCGCGTATTCACCAGGTTTGAATAAAACTGCATATCTTCTGTCTTGAAACTGTGCCGTCTCCTGTTTGTTAAACATCTTGAATAACTCACGATTGACCTCTGCCGGATCATCTGCCGGATCATATATGTACACATTTTCTCCAAACAGTGCCATTTCCTGAGAAACCGCTTCTGTCAGTTCCGATTCCACACCGCCATTGATTGCTGCCACTTTATAGTAGCTGTAATCCGATGGTTCCAGTGCATAGGAAGTATCTGTCAGCAGCGCACCTTCCACTGCTGTAAAATCATCTGCCAGACGGCTGCTTCCCTTGTAGATTCGATACCCCTCTGCACCGGTATCCTTCCATGTCAGTTTTCCCTCTGTAATGGCAAGGGTATCCGGTGCTTCCGGTGCTGTGGCTGGTGTAGTTTCTTGTGCCCCTTCTGTAGTGCCAATCGCCGGTGTTTCTGACTGGCTTTCTACCGTTTCTTTTGGCTTTTGGCAGCCGCATAATACCAATGCCGCCATACAACCCAGTCCCACTATTTTGATTTTCTTCATCATGCTCTCCCTTTTCTGTATGTCATATACAAATACCCTTCTCTTTTATTATACTGACATCAATACGCTTTTCAATCTGTGTTTGTCTGTTTCTCTGACAAAGTTTCAAAAGTATTTTTAGTACAATTTCCAGTTTTTGTCTTGCGTGTTTTTATTTTTATCTTTTTGCATAAAATCTAGAAACTTTTTTGTTTGTTTTGCTGTTTTCGAATTCGTTTTTATTTTGAGATACACAAGCCAATCTGAAAAATTTTCCATTTTCTACTGCAGTCTGTTTATTCCACACTTTTCAGTGATTCTACCATATCGATTTCTTTCAGCTTATAATACATGATATAGTTCACAAAGCACGCAAATACCATTGTCAGCAATCCGCTGACACAGAAACTGAACAAAGAGATATGGGAAGAAAACATGACCTGATTCACTTTCAAACTTCCCATAATAAACTGATGCAGCACCTTGCCTAAAAAAATCCCCAGTCCGATTCCCAGAATGGACAGTACGATATTCTCCCGGTACACATAAGCAGACACTTCCATGTCATAAAATCCCAACACCTTTAAGGTGGCAAGTTCTCTCCGCCGCTCGGTAATATTGATGTTATTTAAATTATACAGCACCACATATGCCAGCAAACCAGCGGACACGATGAGCACAACGACCACCAAATTCAAAGCCGCCAGCATGCTTTCCACCTGGGTCCTGGTATCGCTGACATAGGTAATGGCATACGCGCCTTCTAATTGCAGCAGTTCCTCCCCTACTTCTTTCTCCACAGAAGCATGGTCTTCCTCCATCTGATACAAAACGGTACTGTACTCTGGCGTAGTTCCATACAATGCACGATAGCAATCCTCTGACAAATAAACATAGTGTATGATATAGTTCTTTACCACTGCATCTACCTTCGCTTCTACACTACGGTCACTGCCTTCTCCAATGGCAATGGTATCTCCCGCTTTTACCCCCAATCGCTGTGCCAGCTGTTCTGTCAAGATCACGCCGGAATCACTGAGGGTACAAAGAGATCCATCCACTGCATTTTCCAGCACCGTAAGCCGGGCAAATGCCTGTGGATCGGGCGTCACACACAAATATCCGGATAAAGTATCCTCGGCACCGCTGATGTCCACTGTCTTCATATAAGTTTCGGCATAGGTCTCAATTTCCGAACGTTGAGAAAGGGCATGCAGCACTTCTTCCTGAACAGGATCCGCTGCATCCGGATCTAATACCAGCATGTCAT
This sequence comes from uncultured Eubacteriales bacterium, assembly GCA_900321525.1. Taxonomy (GTDB): domain Bacteria; phylum Bacillota; class Clostridia; order Lachnospirales; family Lachnospiraceae; genus UBA2942. The sequence continues at coordinate 2,185 of ONWL01000002.1, read as the reverse complement.
CATACAACTGGACATTTTCATACTGCAAATCCGCAATGTGAACAATGGAATCCCGCAGTCCCCATCCCACAACCAACAGTGCCATACAGCCGCCAATTCCAAACAAGGTCATAAAAAACCGCTTTTTATATCGCAACAAATTGCGTACTGCCGCCTTTCTGGTGAAACTCATCCGCTTCCACAGGAAAGGAATATATTCCAAAAAGACGCGTTTTCCTTCCCTGGGCGCTTCCGGGCGCATCAGTGACGCAGGCATGGCACGAAGTGCCTTCATACAGCTGGCCAGTGTGGCAATCAGATTACAACCCACTGCAGCCACGCCGGACAACAGCGCCGTATCCCACTGGTAGGGCATGGAAATACAGGAATTGATGTTGTACATGATGCCATATGCGGTAATGATAACCCAGGGGAACAGTTTCTGTCCGATCAGCATGCCAAAAACACTGCCCCCAATGGTGGCACTCATGGCATAGAATACATACTTCAATATGATATCCCCCCTGGCATATCCCAACGCTTTCATAGTACCGATCTGGGTTCGTTGCTCCTCTACCATACGGGTCATGGTGGTCAGACTGACCAGTGCTGCCACCAAAAAGAAGATCAATGGAAACACCTTTCCAATGGCTCCCATACTGGCGGCATTGTCACTGAATTCCGTAAAGCCGGTATTGCTTTCCCTGCCCCATACATACCAGTCCGGCTTCTTGATCTTTTCTACACTGTTTTTTGCCTTTTCTAACGATTCCTCTGCTTCTGCAATCTGTGTTTCTGCTTCTTTCTTTCCTTCTTCATAGTCTGCCAATCCTTGCCTGTACGCCTCTTCTCCTTCTTCTAACTGACGCCTGCCTTCTTCCAGCGCCCCTTCGCCTTCTTCCAGTTCCTGTCTGTGCTGTGCCAACGCTGCTTCCCCTGCTGCCAGTTCCGCTTCTCCCGATGTAACCCTTGCCTTTCCCTCTGCAATCTGCACCTTATACTGTTCGATCTCTGCCTGAGCCGCCAGTAGCTGCTGTTTGCCTTCTGCCAGCTGGGCTTCTGCTTCTGCTAACTGGCTGTCAATGGACTCCACAGAAACCAACCTGGACGGATACAGTGCTTTCAGCGCTGCCAGTCTGGCTTCTGCCTGGGCGATCTGGGCTTTATAAGTTTGCATGGTAATCTCCCCTGCTGTCACTGCCATCTCCCCGGTGGATACCTGTGTTCTGGCCTCTTCCAGCTGGGCTTTTGCCTTTTCTAACTGTCTGGCACCATCCTCTAATGCAGTCCGCCCCTCTCCCAGCTTCTGCTCATTGTCTGTCAATTCCTGTCTGCCTTCTGCCAGCTTCTCTGCCGCCTCTTCCAACTTATCTTTTGCCTCCGTCAGCTGTTCTTGCGCTTCTGCCTTCTTTTCCGCAAGGGTCTGTTCTCCCTCTGTGATCCGGTCTGTCACAGTGGTACGCAGCCGCTCGTATCGGGCATTTCCTATGGAATCCAGCTGTTCCTCTATCTGCTCTGTCAAATCTGCCATACGCTGTTCATATTCCTTCGAATAGCAGGATAACGCCTCTGCCCCCTCTGCCACCACATATAAAATACTGTCGTACTCTGATACAAAGGCCTCCGGGCTGGTGATGACAAATCCAGTCACTGCACCATTTCCAATGGTGGTGCTGCCACGTTCCAGTCCGATGAACAAAGGACTATTGCCAATGCCTGTCACCCGAAAGATATCTGTCACAAGGGTATCTGCCACATCTGCTTCTGTACCGGTAGACATGATCAGCGTATCACCTACCCCAATGCCCATATGACTGGCCACCCGCCTGTCAATCAGCACCTCATCCTCTGCCTCCGGCAGACGACCTTTTGTGACCTCAATCTGGTTGACCAATTCTGTCCGGGCAAACAATTGGACTGCCTCCTGCTGTCCCTCCTTGTCTTCCGCCAGCATATATGCCATCTGGGAACTTTCTGCATATGCCACACCATCCAGTGACTGGATTTCCTGAATGGCTTCTGCATCAAACCCCAGTGTGTTGATCAACCGCAAGTCTGCCAGTTCATATGTATCCATATACCGGTCCGCCGTGACCAGCATATCCGGCTCTGCGGCTCTGACCCCGGAAAAAAACGCCACGCCAAGGGTAGACATCATAAAAATGGAAAGCACCCTTGCTTTGGTCTGTTTCATTTCCCTGTAAAT
>ONWL01000004.1 GCA_900321525.1 uncultured Eubacteriales bacterium | reverse complement strand
CAAGAGCTGCTATTCCGAATCAATGTAACTGTCCGGGCATTATGACTCCGGCTGTGTATGGCACAGATCATCGGACGTGCTCATGGCACTGTTGTGGTACAGGGGGTTCATGGTTACATCCTCCGAAAACCAGTCTGGCGGCAGAAACTCGTTGGCATCCTCCACACAGGAAAACTCTACTTCTGCCAGAGTAACTCCCTGAAATTTCCCGGAAAACACATCCAGTTCGATGACCAGTTCAGAAGAAAATGTATAGCCATCTGTTTTGGAACGGGGATCGGTCAAAGGAATCAGATAACGGCGTTTGGTGATCACATTGCCATCGGATTTGGCAAGCAGGTGATAGTAGGCGGTACGATTCAGGGGAAGATTGTATTCTTCCCTTGCCATCATGCCGCCGCTTTTGTATGTCAGATAGTAGGTGTCATCCTGACGACGTATGCGAACCACAGGTGTAGTACATAAATAAGCCTGTTGGATTTCATGACAGGTATAATCGGTTAAATCCGGCAGCTCTTTTAAGAGAAATTTGCGTTCGATTTCCATAAGATCCCTCCATTTTGAAAAATTGTGTTCCAATTGGCGACACAAATACTGTGATAGTGACAGTATAGCCTATTCTGGGCAGGAACGCAAGAAAAGGGTTCCTTTTAGAAAGGGAAAACATATGATAAAGTAGAACAGGCATTGAAAAAGGGAGGGGGAAGAGTGGAACCTATCATTGGAGTGACAGGTGGTGATCTGCGGCAGCGGTATCTGGCGCAGTTATGGATAGAAAATGGACGAAATCCGGTATATGGCGCACAACTGTGTATACAAGGTGGACATACCACAGAGGTGCAGGAATGCAGTTTGGAAGAGTTGTTAGAAATGGCGCAGATCATAGCGGCACCGGTTCCGTTCAGCAGAGATGGTGTGACGGTAACGGGGACTACCATGGGGATCATGGACTTTGCAGGCAGCTTAAAATCAGGACAGGTAGTATTCGGGGGGCTGATTCCAGAACAGGCAGCCAAGTATCTGCGCAGGAGAGACATCCGTTTTGTAGACTATATGAAATTGGAACAGGTGGCACTGCAAAATGCAGTGGCCACAGCCGAAGGCGCCATTGCAGAGGCAATCTGTCTTTGGCCGGAAAATCTGGCAGGATGTCCTTGTCTGGTGCTGGGCTATGGCAGATGTGGGCGGATTCTGGCAATGCGGTTGAAACAATTTGGAGCGGAAGTCAGCGTGTATGCCAGAAGAAAAGAAGTGCGGGTGCAGGTAAAAACAGAAGGCCTGAAAGCCTTGTCCCAGGAGCAGTTAGGTGAGGCATTGAAAAAACATCCGGTGTTGTTCAATACCATTCCGGCAGGCGTGTTTACAGAAGCACTTGTGCAATGTCTTCCCAAAGAACACCTGCTTTTAGAACTGGCCAGCGGCCAGGGGTGTATCACCAGGGAATTGGTACAACAGTATGGGGTGAACAAAGTGCACTGTCCCGGACTGCCGGGTAAGTATGCTCCCAAGTCCTCTGCGCACATTTTATTTGATGTGATGCTGGAAATTTTAGAAAATGAGTTAACTGTGAAGGCATCCAACAGTTAGGAAAGGAGAAGAAAGATGTCTCTGAAGTATAGAAGAATCGGTGTGGCAATGACCGGCTCCTACTGTACCTTTTCCAATGCTTTTGCAGAAATTGAGCATTTGGTAAAAGAAGGAGCGGATGTACAGATCATTTTATCCGAGCATGTGCAGGAAACCGATTCCCGGTTTGGCACAGCCGCAGAGTTTCAAATAAAAGCAGCAGAACTGACCGGTCATCACCCATGGACCAGTATTGTGGAGGCAGAGACCATTGGACCAAAGGCTTTGTTTGATGTACTGATCATTCTGCCATGTACCGGCAATACGATGGCAAAGCTGGCAAATGGAATTACAGATGGACCGGTGACCATGGCAGCAAAAGCGCATTTACGCAATGAGCGCCCACTGGTATTATCTCTTGCCAGCAATGATGCCCTGGGAATGAATTTGAAAAATATTGGCACACTCCTGAATACCAAACACATTTATTTGGTACCTTTTGGGCAGGATAGTCCCGTGAAAAAACCCAATTCCATGATTGCACACACAGAACTGCTGTTGCAGACCGTAGAAGCAGCATTGGAAGAACGGCAGATCCAGCCGCTGGTGATCAGTCCTTTTGTGTAAAAAGTGGCAAACCACTGTGTCTGCTGCATATACTGTGTAGAAAGTGATGCAGATGGAAAGAGAGGACTGTAACGATTGGAGAAGTGGATCGTTACAGGAAGAAGGTATGAGTGGACTGGCGGGATTTGTGGAGTTTCAGGCAGAATCATGCAGCACAGAGGAAAACAGAACACAGCGCAGTGTGCAGATGCAGAGGGATAAAGGCATTTTGTATGAGATGGGACAGAAACTGCAGCACAGAGGAAGAGGGCAGCAGGGCATGTATCAATCCTGTGGTTGTAATCTGATGCAGTGCAGTGCCATTGCCACTGACAAAGAAGAAGAACGGCAACCTCTGGTTCGTATCTTTCAGGGAGAAGAAGGGGTACTGGCACTGGACGGCATTTTGTGGAATGCAAAGGAGCTGCGTCTGGAACTGAACTGTCATGGGATACATCTGGTAGGAGAAAGTGATGCAGAACTGCTGTTGGCAGGACTGATGGAGTACGGAATTCATTATCTGAAAAAAGTCAATGGCATGTTTGCATTTGCATGGTGGCAGAGGCGCACCGGCACATTGTGTCTGGGAAGGGATCATGTGGGAATCCGCCCCCTGTTTTATGCAGTGAGAGGAACCAAACTGGTATTTGCTTCTGAGATGAAGGCCCTGTTTGCCCATCCGGATGTGCCCCCTGTCATCAACGAGCAGGTCATGGGGCAGATTCTGGCAATCGGTCCCGCAAAAATACCGGGAAAAGGTGTGTTTGAAGGGATAGAAGAAGTAGGGGCAGGCAGTGTGCTTCTGGCAGATGAAACTGGCATCTGGCAGCAGACCTACTGGCAGTTGGAAAACAAACCTCACACGGAATCCTATGCCCAGACGGTACTCCACGTGAGAGAACTGTTGGAGGATGCCATCAAAAGACAGTTTTTTAGCAGACAGGGGGCAGGACTGCATCCGGCGGCATTTTTATCCGGTGGACTGGACAGCAGCATTGTCACAGCAGTATGCGCAAAGTGGATGGCGGAGCAGGGAGAACAGCTGGATACCTATGGATTTGAATTTGAAGGCAGCAGGGAATTCTTCCAGTCCAATGCATTTCAGCCCTCTTTGGACAGTCCTTTTGCGGAAATCGTAGTACGGGAGTGCCATACCAATCACCGAATCCTGACTTGCGGCAATGAAACACTGGTGAATGCACTGTGGGCGGCTATGAGAGCCAGAGATTTGCCGGGGATGGCAGATGTGGATGCCTCTTTGGTATACTTTTGCAGTCAGGTAAAGGCGGATCTGGTGCTGACCGGTGAAGGGGCAGATGAGATTTTCGGCGGCTATCCATGGTATCACAGGGAAATCCAGTCCGGCATCGGTTTTCCCTGGACACCGGATTTGCAGCAACGAAAGGGGCTGTTGCGGGATGATGTAGTGGAACGGCTGGATCTGGACAGCTGCGCAAGGCAGGCATACGAGGACAGCATTGGTGCAATGCCGGTATGGAACGGGGAAACAGAGGGGGAAAGACGACACAAACAGTTGATGTGGCTGACCTTAAAGTGGTTTGGCGCCACATTGATCGACCGGACAGACCGGGCAGCTGCTTCTTCCGGGCTGGATGCCCGTATGCCGTTTCTGGATTACAGACTGGTGGAGTATCTGTGGAATGTGCCATGGGAACAGAAAGCACCGGATGGAGAAGCCAAAGGACTGCTTCGGGCTGCTGTAAAAGGCTGGCTGCCGGAAGAAGTGCGCATTCGGAAAAAGAGCCCCTATCCAAAGACCTATCACCCGGAATACCAGCAGATGCTTGGCAGGATGCTTTGTGAGGAACTGAAACAGCCGGATGCACCGCTGTTACAGTGGCTCGATCCGAAGAAAGTAGAAGCATTTTTGCAATCCCCTGCCAATGTGAGCAAACCATGGTTTGGACAGTTGATGGCAGGTCCTCAGCTGCTGGCGTACTGGCTACAGATTGGATGGTGGCTGGAGCAGTATAGGATAAGCGGCTGAATGGTTGGCGATACATTTTTTGATTTTTGAAAATTGATGCTTGCAATTCCAGGGAGGATGTGCTATAAAAAATTACAGAGAAAGGCAAAGAAAGAGACTCGAACCGTACGGTTTCTGACAGGAAGCAGGCGTCACCGACTGAGAGCGCAGGCATGGAGATCAGGAGAGGGAACACTCTGGAGCTGACATTCTGAACAAACAGAACCCTATTATGATACAACATGGAGAGACTGGAAGTAGGAATGTACGTATTGCAGACGTTATATGCAGAGAGTGGAGAAGTCCTTTTAGGGCATCTCAAAGCGGGTGGTACCGCGGATGTAGTTGATCCGTCCCGGAGTGCAGCAATGCACTTCGGGACTTTTTGCGTAATAGGAGAATCTGATTAGGTAACAGAAAATTCTGTCACCCAAAAAGTGTGATGCGCAAGGATGCGGTTTTACATCCAAATGCCACAGGGAGTAGAGCGTAGACTAGTTTTTGACATATGTTTTTTAGAATGGAGGATTCGTATGGAATTTGTAACAGGTATAAAGAAAAGTGAATGCTGCAGCATTGAACAGGCAGCAAGCGGTACATTGGATGGGCAGACCGTCCGTATGGAAGGAACCATTCACACCATTCGGGATATGGGTGAGGTGGCATTTGTGATCCTCAGAAAGGCAGAAGGACTGGTACAGTGTGTATATGAGGCTGGTAAGACCCCATGTGCCTTGTCTGATCTGCAGGATTCCATGAGCATCCGGGTGACCGGTACCGTCAGCAAAGAGGAACGGGCACCACAGGGATTCGAGATTCGTCTTGCAGAGGTGGAAATCCTCTCCAGACCCTATGAAACATTGCCCTTACAGATTTCCAAATGGAAACTGAACACATCCTTAGAGGCCAAGCTGAACTACCGCAGTATCTCTCTGCGAAATGTAAAGGAGCGTGCCAAGTTCAAAATCCAGGAAGCAATCGTAAGAGGATTTCGGGATTACCTGCATAGGCAGGGATTTACAGAAATCCACACTCCAAAGTTAGGAGCCAAAGGAGCAGAAGGCGGTTCTAACCTGTTCCGCCTGGATTATTTCCATACACCGGCAGTGCTGGCACAGAGTCCTCAGTTTTATAAACAGATGATGGTGGGCGTGTTTGACCGTGTCTATGAGGTAGCACCGGTCTTCCGCGCGGAAAAGCACAACACAAAGAGACATTTGAATGAATATACATCTCTGGACTTTGAGATGGGGTATATCCGTTCTTTTGAAGAGATTATGGCCATGGAAACCGGCTTTTTACAGTACACCATGGAATTGTTAAAAACAGAGTATGCCAGGGAAGTGAAATTGCTGGGAATTGAGATTCCGGATGTTTCCAGAATCCCCCAGGTACGTTTTGACGAAGCCAAGCGTCTGGTATCTGAAAAGTACAACCGCACCATCCGTAACCCCTATGATTTAGAGCCGGAAGAAGAGGTGCTGATCGGTAGATATTTCGAGGAGGAATACGGCAGCAAGTTCGTATTTGTCACCCATTATCCGTCTAAGAAGCGTCCGTTTTATGCCATGGACGATCCGGCAGACCCTACTTTTACACTGAGCTTCGACCTGCTGTTTGAAGGAATGGAGATTACCACCGGTGGTCAGCGGATTCACGATTATAAACAGCTGCGGGAGAAAATTGCAGCCAGAAAGATGACGGAAGAAGGTATGGAGCAGTATCTGGATACTTTTAAGTATGGTATGCCTCCTCATGGTGGACTGGGCATCGGATTAGAGCGTCTCACCATGAAGCTGGTGGGTGAGGACAACGTCCGGGAAGCCACTCTCTTCCCGAGAGATTTAAGTAGATTAACACCGTAATAAATAGGAGATTGCGAAACTTCTTGAACAACCCGGAAAACAGCTTGTACATCAGAAATTTTTTCATTTGAAAAACTCTGTGGAATGCCGGTACTTTATTTTTTGAACAATAAGTGATAAAAAATATTAGTACCGTTGCATGAAACCGAAGCGAAAGCGTGTTTTTCAAATAAAAATTTTGATGAAAAGCGTTCGGTGTTATAGTTTCGCAATTGCCTACCGTAATAAAGTAAGAAAGGAGCCGGATGATGGCAAATCAGATTTCAGATGAAACGATGGAGTATGTAGGTATCCTGGCGAAGCTGGAACTATCTGGGGAAGAGAGAACAGCAGCGAAGAAGGATATGGAAAGTATGCTGGATTATATTGATACATTAAATGAATTGGATACAGAAGGGGTAGAACCCATGAGTCATGTGTTTCCGGTACACAATGTGTTCCGGGAGGATGTGGTCACCAATGGGGATGACAGTGTGAACATGCTGGCAAATGCACCGGCACAGAAGGACGGTGCATATAAAGTGCCAAAGACGGTAGAATAGGAGGAAAATGATGAGCATCATAGAGTACAGCGCAGTAGAACTGGGAAAGAAGATTCAAAACAGAGAAATCTCCTCCGTAGAAGCCACCAAAGCAATGTTAGAGCGGATTGCCAGACTGGATGATACCTATCATTGTTACATTACCGTGGAGGAAGAAAAGGCTCTGGCGCAGGCTGCCCGTGTGCAGGCAGAGATTGAAGCCGGAAAGCTGACCGGTCCTCTGGCCGGTGTGCCAGTGGCAATCAAAGACAATTTATGCACCAAAGGGATGCTTACCACCTGTGCATCCAAAATCTTATACAATTTCGTACCAGGCTATACAGCGGAAGCCGTTTTGAATCTGGAAAAAGCGGGAGCCGTGATTCTGGGAAAGACCAATATGGATGAGTTTGCCATGGGCAGCACCACAGAAACATCTGCCTTTGGTGTGACCAGAAATCCGCACAATAAAGACCATGTACCGGGAGGGTCTTCCGGTGGCTCTGCTGCAGCAGTGGCAGCAAATGAGTGCTATTATGCACTGGGTTCTGATACCGGCGGTTCCATCCGTCAGCCAAGTGCCTTTTGCGGCGTGACAGGGATGAAGCCCACTTACGGAACCGTATCCCGTTATGGTCTGGTGGCATATGGTTCTTCTCTGGATCAGATTGGACCCATTGCAAAGAATGTGACAGACTGTGCCACCATTTTAGAGACCATTGCTTCTTACGATCCCAAAGACAGCACTTCTGTGAAGCGGGATTCCTATGATTTTACCAGTGGGTTGGTAGATGATGTGAAGGGGCTGCGAATCGGTATGCCAAGAGATTACTATGGAGCAGGTCTGGATGGAGAAGTAAAGGCAGCCATTGAACGGGTCGCAAAGGAACTGGAAAAGAAAGGCGCCATCATCGAAGAATTCGATCTGGGCTTGGTGGAGTATGCCATCCCGGCTTACTATGTCATCGCCGATGCAGAGGCAAGCTCCAATCTGGCACGGTTTGACGGTGTGAAATATGGTTACCGTTGCAAAAATTATGAAGGACTGCACAACATGTACAAAAAATCCCGTTCCGAAGGATTTGGACCGGAGGTAAAGCGTCGTATTATGCTGGGTTCCTTTGTATTAAGTTCCGGTTATTATGATGCTTATTATCTGAAAGCATTGCGTACCAAGGCATTGATCAAGCAGGCATTTGATCGGGCATTTGAAACATATGACATCATCCTGGCTCCTGCAGCGCCTACCACTGCGCCAAAGCTTGGAGAAAGCTTAAGCGACCCATTGAAGATGTATCTGGGAGATATTTATACCATTTCTGCCAATCTGGCAGGCATTCCGGGACTTTCCATTCCGGTGGGTAGAGATTCCAAGGGGCTGCCCATCGGCATGCAGCTGCTAGGAGACTGCTTTAAAGAGCAGACATTGATTCGTGCCGGATACGCATTTGAACAGAGCGGTGTATTTACACCGGCTGTGGCAGTAGAGTAAGGGAAGGGGGAAATGGAAATGGCAAAAGTATATGAAACCGTCATTGGTCTGGAAGTACATGTAGAGTTGGCAACAAAGACAAAGATTTTCTGTTCCTGCAGCACTGCGTTTGGTGGTGCCCCCAATACCCACAGTTGTCCGGTGTGTGCCGGTATGCCCGGTTCTCTGCCGGTATTAAACAAGCAGGTGGTAGAGTATGCCATGGCAGTGGGACTGGCCACAAACTGTGACATTACCAGATACACCAAGTTTGACAGAAAGAATTATTTCTATCCGGATAACCCGCAAAACTATCAGATTTCTCAGCTGTACGCGCCCATCTGTACCAATGGATATGTGGAAATTGATACTCCGGCAGGCAAGAAGAAAATCCGTATTCATGAAATTCATATGGAAGAAGATGCCGGAAAGCTGGTTCATGATGAATGGGAGGATTGTTCTCTGGTAGATTACAACCGTTCCGGTGTACCCCTGATCGAGATCGTATCAGAGCCGGATATGCGTTCCGCAGAAGAAGTGGTAGCCTACTTAGACAAGCTGCGTCTGCTGATCCAGTATCTGGGAGCATCGGACTGTAAGTTACAGGAAGGTTCCATGCGTGCAGATGTGAACCTGTCTGTGCGGGAGATGGGGGCAGAGGAATTCGGCACCCGTACCGAGATGAAAAACTTAAACTCCTTCAAGGCCATTGCAAGAGCCATTGAGGGAGAGCGTGCCCGTCAGATCGAGCTGATTGAAGAGGGAAAGAAGGTCATCCAGGAAACCAGACGGTGGGATGACAACAAGGAATATTCCTATGCCATGCGTTCCAAAGAGGATGCCCAGGATTACCGTTATTTCCCGGAACCGGATCTGGTGCCTGTGCTGATCAGTCAGGAATGGATTGATTCCGTGAAAGAACAGCAGCCGGAGTTTCGTGATGAAAAACGTGCCAGATATGTGGCAGAGTTTGGACTTCCCGACTATGATGCGGAGATCCTCACCGGTTCCAAGAAATTGGCAGACATGTTTGAGACAACAGTGGCAGCAGGCGCTGCGCCTAAGAAAGCTTCTAACTGGCTGATGGGTGAAACCATGCGCCTGTTAAAAGAACACACCATGGAGCCGGAAGACATCCGCTTCACCGCAGCTCATCTGGCAGAACTGATTGCCATGACAGAGGCAAAGGAAATCAACGGCTCTGTGGCAAAAGAAGTTTTTGAGCAGATGTTTGCGGAAGACATAGACCCCAGACAGTACGTAGAAGAACATGGCCTGAAAACCGTCAATGACGAGGGTGCCCTGTACACTGTGGTAGGGGAAATCATTGCCGCCAATCCTCAGTCTGTGGCAGACTACAAGGCAGGCAAGAAAAAGGCAATGGGCTTTATTGTAGGACAGACCATGAAAGCCATGAAAGGCAAGGCAGACCCGGCATCTGTCAACAAAATTGTGGCAGAACTGATGGAAAAGGCGTAATCAGTAGTGGCAAAACTCCATTTACTTTATGAAAGGATGCCTGCGTACGCAATATGTCTTTCGAAGACACGCTCTCGCTTCGGTGAAAATGCAGCGGATACTAAATATTTCTGAGACATAAAGTCTCAGAAATATAAGTACCGGCATTTTCAAGAGTCTTCTTAAGACATACTGCCTTCCTTGGCATCCTAATTTATATATTTTGCGGAGTTTTGCCATTGCTTTACTGAGGCATGCTTATAGAGAAGGGCAAAGCCGATCAGATCACTTGCATGTCTGGTCGGCTTTTTGAGAAGTATGTGGTGAAAATATGTTAAGTTAATTTTTTTAATGAACGTATGTCGTTGATAATTTGTTGAATGTGTGCAATCTCTTCTAAACTCAAGTCTGATATATCTAAAATAGTTCTGGAATCTAATTCTAACAAATAATCTGTCTGTACGGAAAAGAAAGTGGCCACTTTCACCAGCATATCAATAGATGGAAGAATGTTGTTGTTTTCCCAGTTAGATACAGTTTGCTTGGATACACCCAGATAGTCAGCAAGTTGCACTTGATTTAAATTTCTGGATTTTCTTAATTGCTTTATAATATCACCGAACATAAAATCCCCTTTTTTCTTTCATTCTATTTTGAAACAAGATATTTACAAAATACTTTTGTATTGTTATAATGGACTTATAAAATATATGAGAGAATATAGAAAAAAATGAAGAAAGGAAGATGGTATATGGAAAAAAACAAAAGGACGGTTGAAACAATAGGAATGTTCAAAGCATTCTTAGACAGTATAGGGGTCAAAAAGACGGAAGATATTGAAAAAATAACAGAGCAGGTTATACAGGAAATGTATCAAAAAATCATTCCAGAAGTAGATGTGGTACTTTGTTTTTTGGCAGCAGATAACCGACAGTATGCCGGGATACAAAGAACATTGTCGGAATTGAAAAAAAGCATAGGAAACAAATTTACAGAGAAAATGTTGGTGGTGATTAATAAGGCAGACGCAATCGCACCGGGTGAACATGCATGGAATACCAGTTTAAATATACCGAGCACAGAGCAGTTAGCGAATATTTCAAAAAAGGAATTAGATGTCATGCAGAAAATAAAGGCAGTTTTGCCGGATTGGGATGGCGGAATTGTGACTTGCTCTGCAATGAAACGTTATCGATTAGAGACACTGATGAATGAAATTATGAAGCGTGTTCCGGTCGAGCGTCAGTGGCAATGGGGTGATATGGCAGATGTGGCACCATATGAAGATTTGATTGATCAAAACTACATATCTCTTGTGAAAGAATTTATGAGACAAAATATGGAATAATTGGTTAGGAGGTGTTTGATGAGTACAGGGATTGGGATGGAATGTGGCAATGGACAGGTTTTAGATGAAGAAACAGCGAAAAGACTGGCACAGGAATTTCTGGAAACGAGAAGAGCAAGAGAAGTGCGTCAATCCATGAGTGATCATTCTTTTCGAATATGGTTGTGTGAGATTGTTTCACAAATTGCCAAAGGAATGGGGTATGTGGTGCGAAATGTAGTTGATATTCCAATTGATTTAGTATGTGCTTTTGGTAGTGGATTTAAAAGTGGCATGGAGGAAGCCAAAAAGAAAAGATGGAGAAACAATCATTAGGAGGTGTTGTATATGAGGGTGCCACTGCCATTTCCAGAGTGTCCGAAATGTCATGAAAAGTCTACAAACTCTATCCATAGGAATTGTGGCGGAAATATGTTGATAGAAGTTTTAAATGAAGATGTATTTTGTGAAAGGTGCAGGCATAGTTGGAATATATGGAATTCGGATTATTATTGTAATTGTGGACATGTATTTTCCGCAGGAGAAGTAGAGCATACCGTACAGGAATTGATTGAAAGCTGCAAAATGTGTGCACTTGTATGGGAAATGGAATGGAAGGAACGGGAAAAAAGACCCGACATTGCAAAAACCTCATTTCGTACGTTTGTGACGGCTCTGTTGGAAGGAGCAGGGAAACAATGTGGGGTCGCAGTGGGGTCGATTATATCTGCTGTATTAAGATTTTTTGGTGTATAAGAAAAATGAACTGTCATAGTAAGAAAAGATTTATGGATCCTTTGTTTTTTTATGGGCAATTGTGAAACTTTTTTATTTCACCATAACACAGCCTGCACATCAAAATTTTTATTTATAGGGTTGAAAGTAAAGTTTATCTACGTACTGGCAAGGAATGCAAATATGTCTTAAGAAGGCTCTTGTAGAAGCCGGCACTTTGTTTTTTGAGTAATATATCATATTACGATAAAAAACATTAGTGCCGCTGCATTCTACACGAAGCGGGAGCGTGCCTTCGAAAGACATATTGCCAACGAAGACAGTACGTATAGGTACATACCTGCCCTATAAATAAAAATTTTGATGGAAGGCGTTCGGTGTCATAGTTTCGCAATTGCCCAGATACATGACTTAACTCAAAAATCCCCCCATGGCTCCGGAGATGGCACAGGCCGCCAGGATTCCGGTCAGGTTCATGATGTGGTCTGCCACTTCCTTGCCGGCGGCAAGGGAGGTGCCAAGGAGCAGTAAAAAGTACAGCAGTCCAAATCCCAGGCTCCAGATGGCTCTTCTGGTCTGGAAATGTTTGCCTGCCAGAAAACCGCCGGTGAGACAGGAGAGCACATAGACGAAGAAGACCAGAATGGTGACCGTGCCGGTGCCGAATTTCAGTTTGTAATACAAAAGGGACAGTACCAGCAACAGTACCACAGTAACCAGAAGGGAAAGCAACAGGATTTTTAAACCAGATAACATATGTTTTGCAGTCATAACACCTCGAACATTTGAGTAGACAGGACAGAAGGAAAGCCAAACTCTTCTGTCCTTTTTCGTTGGTATATGTATATGAGGAAAAAGAGAAGAATATGTTTGGAAGGGATTGCTCTGGCACGATGATTCTACATAGGGGTTGCAAAGCAAAACTGGCTCTGCACTTTTCAAAGTGAGATTCAGATTAAGGCAGATTATTTTGTAGGAAACACAAGAGCAGTATTGAGTGTGGGATTTCGATATGGAAGCGGCACAAAGGCAGTCGATATACCGGTGACTCTTTACAAAGAAGATGTGAGACGACAGGTTCGTCCGGTTTGTAAGGTGGTGGCAATTTTTGTAAAGGGGCGGCAGGAAGAACAGTATGCAGAGCATACATACTGGTCTAAGGGACAGGATTATGACACTCTGCATTTTCAGGGAGAGGAAAAGTGGAGTCGAAAGAAGTTGGATGTGGAAAATGATGGGATCACTGAAGATTGGGAAGCTCCTGAAACCTGAAAATTTTTCAAAAAGTTCTTTCTTTTTAGCAGGGATTGTGTTATAGTTGTATATTGCAGGTGCGTATGCATTTTATTAGGAGGCAGTGGAGTGGAACTGTCATGCGTCATGCAGCTGCCATAAGAGCAAAACATCGGATGAAAAGTATGCGATGAGGATAATGGAGGATGAACATGAGCGCAAAAATTGAAAGTCTGGAGAAGAGCGTAGCAAAATTAACCATAGAAGTTGCTTCTGATGCATTTGAAGCAGCAGTGCAGAAGGTATATCTGAAGCAGAGAAGCAAGATTCAGCTGCCAGGTTTCCGTAAGGGAAAGGCACCGAGAATGATGATCGAGAAGATCTATGGTGAAGGCATCTTCTATGAGGATGCAGTGAATGAGGTACTGCCCCAGGCATATGCAGAGGCCATCGAAGAGACAGGTATTGAGCCAACCAGCAGACCGGAGATTGATATCTTACAGGTAGGCAAGGGCAAGGATCTGATCATTTCTGCTGTAGTTGCAGTAAAGCCGGTTGTCACATTGGGACAGTATAAGGACTTGGAGTACACTCAGGAGCCTCTGGAAGTGACTGAGGAAGAGGTAGAAGAAGAATTAAAGCATATTCAGGAGCAGAACGCCCGTATGGTTACAGTAGAAGACAGACCGGTACAGGATGGCGATACGGTTGTGATCGACTTTGAGGGATTCCAGGATGGTGTTGCATTTGAAGGTGGCAAGGGCGAGAACTATGAACTGGTGATTGGTTCTCACTCCTTCATTGATACATTTGAAGAGCAGTTGATCGGCAAGACAACTGGGGAAGAGACAGAAGTGAATGTGACATTCCCGGAAGAATATCAGGCAGAAGAACTGGCTGGTAAGCCTGCACTGTTCAAGGTAAAGATTAATACAATTAAATATAAGGAGCTGCCAGAGCTGGATGATGACTTTGCTGGTGATGTATCTGATTATGATACATTTGCAGAGTACAGAGAGAGCGTAAAGGCTGGTCTGTTAGAGAAGAAGGAGACTGCAGCAGCAGAAGAAAAGAAGAACGCACTGGTAGAAGCAGCAGTTGCCAATGCAACCATGGACGTTGCAGATGCAATGGTTGCAGATGAGGCAGAGCGTATGGTAGATAACTTTGCACAGAGAATTGCACAGCAGGGCATTTCCTTTGAGCAGTATTTAGAGTATACCGGAAGCAAGAAAGAAGATATGATCGAGCAGGCAAAGCCGGAGGCGTTGAAGAACATTCGTACCAGCGCTGTATTAGAGGCAGTTGCAGCAGCAGAAGCGTTGGAAGCAACCGAGGAAGAGTTAGAGAACGAGTTTACACAGATGGCAGCAATGTATCAGATGCCGGTTGAGGATATTAAAAAATATCTGGGCAGCCAGTCTGAGGCAATCAAGAGTGACATCGTAATCAGAAAGGCAGCAGACCTGATTGCAGACAGCGCAAAATAATCAGTCCGTCATCAGTCATATACTAGACGGTTTTTCAGGATGCCGTGTAAACGGCATCCTTTTCGCAATAAGGGAGACTTTCTTTTTACAAACAAGTGAATTTTCGTAAACAGGAATCAAAAAAGGAGGGTATCAATATGGCATTAGTACCTTATGTAATCGAGCAGACCAGTCATGGGGAGCGTTCTTATGACATTTATTCCAGACTGTTAAAGGAGCGTATCATTTTTCTGGGTGAGGAAGTCAATGAGACAACTGCCAGCGTGATCGTGGCAGAACTGTTATTTTTAGAGTCGGAGGATCCGAATAAAGATATCCATCTGTACATCAACAGTCCGGGTGGTTCTGTGACAGCGGGTATGGCAATTTACGATACCATGCAGTATATCAAATGTGATGTGTCTACCATTTGTATCGGTATGGCAGCCAGCATGGGGGCATTTCTGCTGGCAGGCGGTGCCAAGGGCAAGCGTTATGCGCTGCCAAATGCAGAGATCATGATCCATCAGCCATCCGGTGGCGCACAGGGGCAGGCAACTGATATTAAGATTGTGGCGGATCGCATTATTGAGACACGGAAGAAGTTGAATGAGATTCTGGCAGCCAATACAGGTCAGCCGTTAGAGGTGATCGCAGCGGATACAGAGCGGGATCACTACTTGTCTGCGGAAGAAGCAAAGGCATATGGATTGATTGATGATGTGATCGCCAGAGCATGATTGTTGGAATAGAAGTGAAGAAGTGACACCCGCTTCGAAGCGGGATACTTTGGAATAGAGGGGAAGGGAGCGAAGATGGCTGGAAAGAACGATGAATATCGCTGTTCCTTCTGCGGCAAATCGGCCAATCAGGTGAGAAAGCTGATCGCAGGCAATAAAGGGACGTATATTTGTGATTCCTGTGTGGACTTGTGTGTCGACATCATGGAAGAAGAACTGGATGAGATCGAAAGAAGCGAATTGGAGATCAATTTGCTCAAACCCAGGGAAATCAAAGCCTATCTGGACGACTATGTAGTGGGACAGGAGGCCGCCAAAAAAGTACTGTCTGTAGCAGTGTACAATCACTACAAAAAGATTCTCTATGGAAGGAAGTCAGATGTAGAGATTCAAAAAAGTAATATTCTGATGCTGGGTCCTACCGGTTCCGGTAAGACCTTCCTGGCACAGTCTCTGGCAAAAATGTTAAATGTACCCTTTGCCATTGCAGATGCCACCACGCTGACAGAGGCGGGTTATGTAGGAGAGGATGTAGAGAACATCCTGTTGAAACTGATTCAGGCAGCAGATTATGATGTAGACCGGGCCCAGTATGGAATCGTATATATTGATGAGATTGATAAGATTACCAAGAAATCAGAGAATGTATCCATCACCAGAGACGTGTCCGGTGAGGGGGTACAGCAGGCTCTGTTAAAAATTCTGGAGGGGACCGTGGCAAGTGTACCGCCTCAGGGTGGGCGGAAGCATCCCCACCAGGAACTGATTCAGATTGACACCACCAATATTCTGTTCATCTGTGGCGGCGCATTTGATGGACTGGAAAAAATTGTCAGCAATCGGGTCGGTGGCGACAAATCTATGGGCTTTGGCGCAGACGTGAAGACCAAGATCGAAGACAGCGCCAACATTGGAGAACTGCTGAAACAGGTGATGCCACAGGATCTGACCAAATTTGGCCTGATTCCGGAGTTGATCGGCAGATTGCCGGTGACCGTTGCTCTGGATTATCTGGATAAGGACGCATTGATTCGGATTCTGACAGAACCGAAAAATGCCATTACCAAGCAGTATGCCAGCCTGTTTGACATGGATGGCGTAGAACTGAAGTTCACAGAAGATGCTTTGGAAGCAGTGGCAGATCTGGCACAGCAGAGAAAAACAGGAGCCAGAGGCTTGCGTGCCATTTTAGAGCAGGCCATGACAGAATGGATGTATCAGATTCCGTCTGATGATACCATCGGAACCTGTACTGTGACCAAGGAAACCGTTCTGGGAACCGGTGAGCCGGTTCTGACCTATCGTCAGGTGACAGAAGAGTCTCTGCGGAAAGAGCGAGCCAGAAAGTTTAAAAAGAATACAGTAGAATCCGTTTAGGAAAACTCATAAAAGGCTGTGCAGGAACCCATTTTTTGTGCAGCCTTTTTCTGCCAGGTAGCTGTCAAATCGTTTGGAAGGTTTGACGATTTCCTGGGAAAGGGAGGTACGATGATCAAAACAACAAAAAAAGCCGGAATTCTGGCATTGCGGGGTCTGACTGTGCTGCCGGGAATGAAGATACAGCTTGATATCAGCAGAGAGAAATCCGTGGCTGTGGCAAAGCGGGGCTTTATGCATGGTCAGCTGGTATTTTTGGTATCCCAGAGAGACCCGGGAACAGATGATCCGGGTGTAGCTGATCTGTATCAGTATGGTACTCTTGCCAAAGTAGAGCAGATCACACGGATGAATGATAAAGTATACAAAGTTCTGATTGAGGGAATCAGCAGAGGGTATCTGGCAGAGTTGAGTCAGGAAACGCCTTATTTAAGCGGCATGATTGACATCCTGGAGGATGAAGCGCCAGAGGAAGAAGGCGTGCTGCAACAAAAGGCATTGATCCGAATGCTGGAAGAGTCTGTGCAGCAGTATTTAAAAGTAGAGCCTGCTGCGCCCAGAGAACTTTCCAAAGTGATCTATGAGGGAGAGCAGATGACGCTGGCACAGTGTACAGACCATATTATGGCAAATGTGCAGGCATCTCCTCAGGTGTGTCAGGAATATCTGGAACTGGACGAAGTCATTGGAAGAGGGTCTTATGTAGAGCAGTTTTTACAAAATGAAATTCAGGTATTGCAGATCAAAGCAGAGTTCATGGACAGTGTGAAACAGCGTATTGACAAAGACCAGAAAGAATATGTACTGCGCCAGCAGCAGCGGATGATCAATGAGGAGCTGGGGCAGGATACCCAGAGCGAAGTAGATGAATATGCAGAGCAGACAGAACAGCTGGATGCACCGGATGCGGTGAAGGAAAAACTGCGCAAGGAAATCCGTAAGCTGCGCCAGCAGCCCCAGAACAGCCCGGAGACGGCGCTGCTGCAAAATTACATTGAGTCGGTGCTGGAAATGCCCTGGAATAAAAAAGAGGAAGAGGTCATTGACCTGAAAAAGGTACGGGAAGTGCTGGACAGAGATCACTATGGTCTGGAAAAGATCAAAGACAGGATACTGGAATATCTGGCCGTGCGGAAACTGACCGGAAAGGGCGACAGCCCCATTCTCTGTCTGGCGGGACCGGCAGGTACCGGAAAGACTTCCATTGCCCATTCTGTGGCGGAAGCGCTGGGACGAAAGTATGTCCGGATCAGTCTGGGGGGAGTACGGGATGAGGCTGACATCAGAGGGCATCGAAAGACTTATATTGGTGCCATGATGGGGCGGATTGCCAATGCCATCCGGCAGGCAGGGGTCAGCAACCCATTGATCTTGTTGGATGAAATTGACAAAATGGGGGATGATTACAGGGGAGATCCTTCTGCGGCATTGCTGGAAGTGTTGGACAGTGAACAGAATCATGCCTTCCGGGATCATTTCCTGGAATTGGATATGGATTTATCAGAAGTATTGTTCATTGCCACCGCCAATGATGACTATGGTATTTCTGCACCATTGTATGACCGTATGGATGTGATCTATCTGGAAGGATACTCTGCCAATGAGAAGTTCCACATCGCAAAAGATCATCTGTTAGAGAAACAGTTACAGCGCAATGGACTGACCCCGGAGCAGCTGCATATCTCTGATGAAGTGCTGCGGATTCTCATTCGTGGGTATGTGAAAGAACCGGGCGTCCGTGGATTGGAGCGCAAGATCGGGGATCTGTGCCGGAAAGCGGCCAGAGAACTGCTGGAACAGGAGACAGAGAAGATTTCCATTGATACACTGGAAGATGTAAAGAAGAAGCTGGGACGGATGCCTTATGAAGATATGGAACCGGAAAAAGAGCCCCAGGTAGGGATTGTAAATGGGTTGGCATGGACCAGTGTAGGTGGTGTACGGATGCCCATTGAGGTAAATTTGATTCCGGGGAAAGGGGATCTGATGCTTACCGGTCAGATTGGCAATGTGATGCAGGAGTCTGCGCGGATTGGATTTTCATTCCTGCAATCCAGACAGGAAGAGTTTGGCATCGACATGAATCTGCTGGGACAGTCTACCATACATATCCACATTCCGGAGGGAGCCGTACCAAAGGATGGTCCGTCTGCCGGAATCAGTATGACCACGGCCATGCTGTCTGCCCTGACCGGACGGAAGGTACGTCAGGATGCAGCTATGACAGGAGAGATTACGCTGAGAGGACATGTGCTGCCCATCGGTGGTCTGAAGGAAAAACTGCTGGCAGCCCAGACAGAAGGGATGAAGCTGGTGTTGATTCCGGCGAAAAATGCCCCTATGTTAGAAGAAATATCCCAGGAGATCAAAGCCGGTATGGAAATCCGTCTGGTCAGCGAGTATGCACAGGTAGCAGAAGCAGTACTGCTTCCGCCAGAGGAGAGTGAAGAACCGGAGCAAGAGGCAGGAGAAGGCACAGAACAGACCACAGAATATACCATCACACAAGGCGCAGAGCAGGAAGTTGCGGCAGCCAGAGTCGATACAGAAGAAACTGCGGGTAACAGGGAATATGTGACAGAAGTGCCGGCAGAGCCAGAGGAATAACAGGGGGGAGTCTATGATCATCAAAAATGTAAATCTGGAAACGGTGTGCGGTATCACCAGTACACTGCCGGAAAATACTATGCCGGAGTTTGCATTTGCAGGCAAGTCCAATGTGGGAAAATCATCCCTGATCAATGGGTTGATGAACCGAAAGGCATATGCCAGAACTTCGTCCCAGCCAGGGAAGACGCAAACTATCAATTTTTACAACATCAATGATGCGCTGTATTATGTGGACTTGCCGGGATATGGATATGCCAATGCTTCTGTGGAAGTAAAGGCAAAGTGGGGAAAGATGATTGAACGATACCTGCATCAATCCAAAATGCTTTGCTGTGTCTTTCTGCTGATTGATATTCGGCATGATCCTTCTGCAAATGACAGGCTCATGTATGACTGGATTGTGCAGCAGGGGTATACACCAGTGATCATTGCCACCAAGCTGGACAAGTTGAAACGCAGTCAGGTGGCAAAGCATGTGAAGGCAGTTCGTCAGGGACTGGATCTGCCAAAGGACGGGATCTTGATTCCCTTTTCCGCAGAAACCAAGGATGGCAGAGAGGAGATCTGGCAGCTCATTGAGACAATGGCGGCAGAGTTTGGGGAATCTGCAAAATAGCATCATTTTGCATTTTGATAAGAAAAAACGAAAAATGGAGAACCGATTGAAAAACAGGACTGTTATAAAAAAATGTAACAGTCCTGTTTTTGTGGTGTCCCCACAAAAAACCCCCTGCTATGCAGGGGGAGGAAAAAACTTTAGATAAAAGCAAGAACTCCTGTGCTAGAATAAAAGTGGGTCTGCAAACCACAAATAAATAGCACAGGAGGTCCAAAAAGATGGATGTAAATAGTTTAGCGCATACTAAATGGGAATGCAAGTACCATATTGTATTTGCTCCAAAATATCGTAGACAGGCAATCTATAAAAGTATAAAGGCAGAT
>ONWL01000044.1 GCA_900321525.1 uncultured Eubacteriales bacterium | reverse complement strand
TACCGCCACTTTAAAAGATGCAGTATCCGAAACCATGCGGGAGTGGACCAACCGGATCGCAGATACCCACTATGTACTAGGCTCCTGTATGGGACCCCATCCATTCCCTACCATTGTTCGTGATTTTCAGGCAGTGATTTCCAAAGAAATCAAGGCACAGATACTGGAAAAGGAAGGCCGTCTGCCGGATGCGGTACTGGCATGTGTCGGTGGTGGCAGTAATGCCATTGGTGCCTTTTATCATTTTATCGAAGATACTGATGTCCGTCTCATAGGCTGTGAAGCGGCCGGCAGAGGCATACACACTGCGGAAACCGCAGCTACCATTGCCACCGGAAAACTGGGCATCTTCCACGGTATGAAGTCCTATTTCTGCCAGGACGAATATGGACAGATTGCACCGGTTTACTCTATTTCTGCCGGACTGGACTATCCGGGCATCGGACCGGAACATGCCAATCTGTATGATACCGGGAGAGCAGAATATGTGGCCATTACAGATGACGAAGCCGTAGACGCATTTGAATATCTGTCCCGGACAGAAGGCATCATTCCTGCCATCGAAAGCGCCCATGCAGTTGCCTATGCCCGAAAACTGGCACCTACCATGACCAAAGATCAGATCATCGTCATCAACATATCCGGGCGTGGAGACAAAGACTGTGCTGCCATCGCACGTTACAGAGGGGAGAATATTTATGAGTAGAATTTTACAAGCATTTGCAAATGGAAAGGCGTTTATTCCGTTTATCACCTGTGGAGACCCTTCTCTGGATGTAACCGAGCAGCTAGTTTACGCCATGGAACAGGCCGGTGCTGACCTGATTGAATTGGGTATCCCCTTTTCCGATCCTACCGCAGAAGGTCCTGTCATCCAGTCTGCCAACATTCGTGCCTGGAATTGAGCGTTTTGTGAAGACTGCCGCAGAAGCAGGTATGGACGGCATCATCCTGCCGGATGTGCCTTTTGAGGAAAAGGAGGAATTCGATACCATCTGCAAACAGTATGGTCTGGATTTTATTTCTCTGATTGCACCGACCTCCGAACACCGCATTGCCCGGATTGCTTCTGATGCCCATGGTTTTGTATACTGTGTCTCCTCACTGGGTGTGACCGGTGTCAGAAGCCAGATCACCACCGACATCGGACATATGGTACAGCTTGTGAAAGCCGCAAAGAATGTACCCTGTGCGGTTGGATTTGGTATCTCCACACCAGAACAGGCAAAAAAGATGGCAGCCTATGCAGATGGTGTCATTGTAGGAAGTGCCATCGTCAAATTGTGCGGCACATACGGCACAGACTGTGTACAGCCTGTTGCAGATTATGTGAAGAGTATGAAAGATGCCATTCGGGAACTGTCATGATTTTCAACCATTATTTTAAACAAAAATGATACGCAACTGTGAAGACACCGAGCAGTTATTATAGTGCAAAAACAAAAAACAGAAGGAAGGCAACCCTTTCACTTCTGCTTTTTGTTTTTATAAGGATGAAATATTCAAATCTTTTTCACTACAAGATTTCTGTTTGTTTATCAGTTCGCTGGTGTAATGCTCCACAGCTGGTTTGCTCCACCTACATACTCCCACTGGTGGATATTGGCATTGTCTGCCTGAGAAACGTCACTCACATCCAAAGCCAGACCACTGTAATGGTTGATGATCTTATAGTAACCATCTACATATTCGATGCTCCATTCCTGATTGGCACCTCCGCCATACTCCCACTGCTGTACATTGGCACCATTCCAGCTACCAGCACCATCCAACACTTTGCCTGTCTGCAGATTTTTGATGATATAGTACCCATTGCTCTGCTTCTGAATATACCATTTCTGATTTCCATAACCATTGTATGTATACTGTAATACATTAGTACCATTATCATACAGTCCGTAATATACATCCAGTGCTTTTCCGCTGTTCTTAGAGGTAATGCAATAAATCTGACCGGCATCAAAAGAAACTGTCTGATTCTGGCTGCTTGTACTCTGAGCAGCACTGCTGGTGGTGGAGTTATTACTGGAAGAAACACTGACAGAAGAACTACCATCTGGTGCGTCATAAGACATCCAGTCATAATATGCATACAATGGTGTCGCACCATTGTATGGTCTCAACCAGTCATCTACTCCTGCTCCCGGCCACACATTCATCATAATCTTGCCTGGTGTGGTAGGAATATTTGTAGTTGCAGTATAAACCGGTACCCAATCCACATACCAAGTAATGCTGCCTTCTGCCCAGTAAAAACTGTAGCTGTGGAATTCTTTGGAGGCATCAAATCCCAAATCATATAGGTACTCATGATTGCCTACTCCATTTGTATAATAGTTAAACTGTACTTTTGTAGTATCATATCCCAGAAACTCAATGTCAATTTCATCCCATACGGTACCATCAGATGGACCTGTATAGGTAAAGAAGGAAGATACTACGCCTGGATTTTTGATCGGCTTCATGTTCACACTAAACATACCATAACCAAATGCCTGCTGGGTACGATATTCTGCTCCTGTATATCCACCGTATCCATTGCTGTCAATTTTCAGGCTCATGATGCCATCCTGAAAACCAATATTATCCGGTGTCCATGTGCAATTGAACATGCCGCCATTAGACCAGGAAGATGCTTCCATCGTATCATAATCGAAAGAATCAAATCCATTTCCATAGTGGGAATCTGTATACTGTGTCCAAGCATACGCATTTGTTGTTTTCAACTGCATTCCACCGATTGTCACTGCCAACCCTAATACCAAAGCCGCTACTTTTTTAAACATACTTGTTACCTCCTGTTTTTCGTTTCGTTCTTTGATGATGTCATCATATCAGATTTCCAAAGCAGAAGATATCAAATTAATCAAAAAAATATCAGATTAATGACAAATTTTGTGTTTTTTGACGTTTCCTCTTACATATTCTCTCAAACAGATTATCAACATTACAATAACATTGGGGATATTCCACATTTGTATTGTTTTTTGTTATAATTTTCGAAAAGAAAAATGTTATTCTTTCCAAAACAATCTATCTAATCTTTTAATCAGAGTATCATGCATGACAATACCTAGATGAATCATTGGATTATAATCCCTCTTTTCAATGGCACTGATGGTTTGTCTGGATACCTTTACCAAATCTGCAAGCTGCTGTTAAAATGAAACAAATCGTCCAGAGTAGCTTGCTATGAAGCAATTTGTTATTCTGGACGATTGCAATATATTTTATAAATCTATTCCTAAAGTTCGTAGTTCTCTTTTTATGGTCTATCAAACTCTGGATTGAACGCATAGAAATTATTGGAATCCAGGCTTTCCTGTATATGCCGCAATGCTTCTCCAAAGCGTTGGAAGTGCACAATTTCTCTTGCACGCAGGAAACGGATCGGATCGCAGATTTCCGGATCATCAATGAGACGGAGAATGTTATCATAAGTGGTACGGGCTTTTTGTTCTGCAGCAAGATCCTCTGTCAAATCTGTAATGGCATCTCCTTTGCTCTGGAACTGGCAGGCATTAAACGGAACACCGCCAGCCGCTTGTGGCCAGAGTGCTGTTGTATGATCTACATAGTACTTATCAAAACCGGATGCTTTGATTTCTTCTATAGACAGATTTCTGGTCAACTGATAAATAACGGCACAAACTATTTCCATATGATTTAGTTCTTCACTGCCTATGTCAGTGAGCAATCCCTTTGCCACTTTGTCTGGCATGGTATATCTCTGAGAAAGATAACGCTGGGAAGCGGCGAGCTCACCATCCGGACCTCCGAATTGACTAATTATTATCTGTGCTAGTTTAGCATTTGTTTGCGTGATATTGACTGGATACTGCAATCTTTTTTCATAAATCCACATCAGCAATTTCCTCCTTCCCAAGGCCACGGTTCATCCAACCATGAAAACTTGTCTGTATCCGCTACACTGTCATTGGTTAATGGACCAAACTGTTTCTCATAAGTCCTCACCAAATCTCTGCGCTTTTCGGACCACTCTTGGTAATAAGCCATTGCCTTGCTGTCATCTGGGTGGGTATCCAGAAAAAGTACGGCTTCATCCACTGTAAAACTTGCTACGTTGATTTCGTGCATAAGCTGTTTTCGATCTTTCATTTACGCCCACCTCCCCTAGCACATTTTGTCATTAAAAATGGAAAATTCAACTCGGAAAATATGGTTCCTTTTTGAAATCCTTCTGCTTCTGGGTACAGCTTTTGAAACTTCTGTACTGGCACATACGCTATTCCCAAAGAATACGCGTTTGCTGAATTTTGAGACTGTGAACACTCGCAGTCAGGTGTTATGGGTGCCAGATTCTGGCAGCCGCAATCATTGGTCATATTTGACGACACTTGAGGACGATTCATCGGCACACGATTTCCCATTCCCTGGGATCTGCCACTATAGGAATCTCGTCTGACCATCTGACCATTGCCACGATACCGTGTCACAGGTCTTCTATATTCAGAATTCATTCCATTGTTCATACCTGTTTCCCTCCATTATTTTCAAAAGGCAAATATTTTCATATAGCCAAGCTTCCTGCCTAATAGTAAGGTATGAACTTGTTTGTGCAGATGTTCTTTCTTTTGCATAAAATCCTATTTTCCGGGTCATTCTATGAAAGATGGAACAAAACCTTACTGCACGTAAGAGATCTGCTCCATAATACATGTTAGGAAAGGATGAACAAGCATGAAAAAGAATAAGAAAGCCAATTTAAAACCGACAAACACTTATGATGATGACAACATCCCGGAAACAGATCTGCCCAGAGATTGCGGTTCTAACGCGTCTAATTGTAGTTCTTCTAATTGTAGCAACTGTGACTACAGCAATACAGAGCCATTACCAGAATCCTGCAGACCCAGAAAAGACGGACCTGGCGGAGAAGGAGAAAGCGAGGAATAATTTCCTCGCCTTACATATCTTTTAGTGTTGATTCTACACAAAAGACAGACCTTTACACAACACAATGTGCTGTGTAAAAGCCTGTCCTGGTTTCAACCTCAACGTTTTTTGATAATTCCGTTAAACAACTTGTTTCTCCGGAAATTTGGTATATAAAGCCTTTAAAATCAAAGGTGTAGAGATTGAAGAAATGATGATCAGTAAAATCACAGCCGCAAAATACTGCTCAGACATCAATCCTGCCTCCAGACCTTTGCTGGAAATAATCAATGCCACCTCTCCTCTTGTCATCATACCCACACCAATCTTCATACACTCAGACCATTTGAAACCACAGACTTTGGAAATCAGACCACAGCCGATGATCTTGGTCAACAGTGCTACCACTACAAACGCAATGGAAAACAGCAATAGTCCCATATTCATGGTGCTCAAGTCTGTCTTAATACCGATACATGCGAAAAAAATAGGGCCAAAAAACATATAAGAACTGATATTGGTCTTGCGTGCCACATAATCGGCATCCGAAATGTTACATAGAATGATACCTGCTACATAAGCACCGGTAATATCTGCAATGCCAAAGTATTTTTCTGCTACATAAGACAGCAGAAAACAAAAACCTACACTGGCAATCGGAATGCGCCTGGTATGTGGATATCTTTTATCTATCTTATCAAATATTTTGTAACATACCACCCCCAGCACCACAGCCAATACGAAAAATACCACTGTTTTTAAAATCACACTGCCAGGATTGACAGATGGATCTTTACATCCCATCACAAAGGTCAGAACGATAATCCCAATGACATCATCAATGATTGCTGCACTCAGAATCGTCTGTCCTACATATCCCTTTATGTAACCAAGCTCACGCAGTGCTTCTACCGTAATCCCCACAGAAGTCGCTGTCAGAATACATCCGATAAAAATAGCCTTATAAAATCCCTCTGTTCCTACTGCCTGGGAACCATAAAATGCCATATACAATAAAGTACCGCCTAACAAAGGCACTGCCACACCACAGCATGCAATCAATGTAGCTTTCGGACCGGTTTTGATCAGTTCCTTCAGATTGGTTCCAAGTCCCGTCTCAAACATCAGCAAAATCACACCAATCTCTGCCATCTGCGACAAAAAAGAAGTCTGCTCTACAACCCCTAATACACAGGGACCAATCAGCAAACCAGCTAAAATCTGCCCCACTACCTGTGGAATACGGAAATGTTTGGCAACTACTGCAAATACCTTTGCGGACAGCAATACAATTGCCAAATCTCTTAAAATCTCATAGGTTTCCATGTTACATATCCTTTCCTCATCATATGTTTTTCGTGACTGTTTAATGCCTCGCCGTAAAGTGAAACCTTTACCAATTATCTATTATATTGATTTTCCAACAGGATAACAAGACATTTTCTTCCCAAAATGCACTGTAAACTTTCTTGGATTTTATGGAAATTTTATCATTCCATTTAATTCTATACATAAAAATCCTCTTTTTTGCACAAATACTATCAATTTATACAAAAAAATCTTGCTGAAAATTTCAAAAAAATCTGAAAAATAGTTGTCATCTCTCCTCATTGATGTTAAAATAAAGTCAGCAGATAGAACAGAAGGACAAAATTCTGTTTCTATGTGAAATTTTATACATTCAGGAGGAATTCTCATGAGTAAAAAAGCAACCGCCATCGTAGGCTACATTGGTATTATTGGTTTTTTGATTGCTTATCTGGCAGGAGATAAGGAAGGTGCAAAGTTTGATCTGAATCAGGGATTGGTTCTGTCAATTGCTGCAATCTTCAGTGCAATTCTTTCTCGGGTTCCATACGTTGGTTTCATCTTTTACATTGTCAACTTAGTTGTGTTTGTTTTTGCAATTGTAGGCATCATCAACGCAGCACAGGATAAAGAAACACCACTGCCATTGATTGGTGGAATTCAGCTGCTAAAGTAATCTCTTTGATAAACTATTTTGGATTTCATTTTCCAAACGAACCTCCGTATTGTTGCAATACCCAATATGGCGGTTCGTTTTTATCTTATTATTTGCCCCCTTGTTTGCGATTGTTTCTTATCCTTCCTATGCCTGCATACATTTCTCCTTATATACTCGTAGTGCGCTTGGAATAGAGTAAGTATCCTGCAGTTCCTCTCTAGATGCCCAGACAAACTCCGGTGTTGCCACGGAAACTGGCACATTGACAAGCCGAATTCGATAGCCGATCATTTCCCATTGAATATGGGTAAAAATATGCCTTGCCGGTCCCAACGGTTCTATTACACAATCTATATCTGTATCCTGAAAAATCACACTTTCCCATGTTTCTTTTACATACTGCAACGCCTCCTGCATATCCAAATGTCCATCTATCCCCGGAAACTCATACATGCCAGCTAACAATCCTTTCCCTGGACGTTTACGCAACAAAACCTGCTCTCCTGTCTCCAATATCAATATGGTTCGTTCTTCTATTTTTCTTGGTTTCTTCGGTTTCTTATATGGAATTCGGTCTGTACATCTGCGCATACGAGACAAGCAAATGTGATGTAGTGGACAATCCTGACATTTTGGTGTCCCATTTGGCAAACATACCACTGCACCTAACTCCATCAGAGCCTGATTTAGAATACCGGGATCGGTCTGATGCATCTGCTCTGCCAGTTCCGTTTCCAATTGCTTCTTCTTTTTGGGCGAACCAATATCTTCTTCATCTGCAGTTAATCTGGCAATAACACGCAGTACATTGCCATCCACTGCTGGAACCGGTTCATGGAAGGCGATGGAGGCAATGGCACCAGCTGTATAGGTACCGATTCCTTTTAACTTCAGCAATTCCGCATAGGAATCTGGCAGTTCTCCGTCATGCTGTGCCACACACTGAATTGCCGCTGCCTGCATATTCCGTACTCTGGAATAATATCCCAATCCTTCCCACAATTTCAACAGCAATTCCTCCTCAGCATTTGCCAATGCCGTAATGTCTGGCAGTGCTGCCAGAAATCTGGCATAATAGGGCTTTACCGCTTCTACTCTGGTCTGTTGCAGCATAATTTCTGATACCCATACTTTATAGGGAGTCACATGTTCTCTCCATGGAAGCATTCGATGAGAATGGGTATACCAGTCATGCAAGGGAGGCACCATGGCTGTCAGTCGTTCCTCTCTAGACAGAGACAGGTTCTTTTCTGCTATCGGCAATTGCGCATATACTTGCTGTATTTTATTTTCTTCCATGTGATAAATAACTCCTTTCTCAACGATGGTTGACTTTTCACAGGGCATGGACAGAATCCTCCCTCACAGCATATCCTATTTTATAGATGATTTTTCGGGAGTGACTCTATGAAAGCCGCTCTTTACTGCAAATTTCCTGTAGATGAAACCGGCGGACCGGAAATTCTGGAACAAGAACTGATTTTAATCAGTCTACTGCAAAAGATAGATGGAGAATTGTATGCCATCTATGTGGATCGAGGAAACACCCTGTCTGTTCCAGAAGCCTCGTTTCTGCAAATGGTGCAAGACGGACTGGCACACCGATTTGATGTTTTACTTTGTGTGACACCAAAACTATTTTGTCAAAAGCAGAACAAGGAATTGTTTCATCTCATTACTATTTTCCCAGAATGCATGTTTTGCCAAAATAATTTTTCTGAAAAATCCCACACACATTTGCCTGATTCACATACTATAACAATATAAAAAGAACTTCTTTGGAGGACAATTAAATGAGTGATTTAGCTGCAACAAACTGCGGATGCGACAACGATAATGGATTCTTTGGAAACAACAATAACAACAACAATAATTCCTGCTGCTTACTGCTGTTCCTTCTGTTGTTCTGCAACGGAAATAACAACAATGGTTGCAACGGAAACAATGGCCTGTTTGGAAACAACAACAACAACTGCTGTGATTTCCTGGTGCTGATTCTGTTAATTTCCTGTCTGTGTGGAAACAACAACGGTATCTGTGGCTAATGTAAAACAGGAATCTCTGATATGAAACTTTTATAACTGGGAAGACAATGAACAGTTACAAACTTTTACAAAAACCGATTTCACCGGCTTAAGGAAAAAGGGAGCATCCGCTCCCTTAATTTTTATTTGTTTTGATTAAATTCTTCTCCCAAACCAGATTCCTGCATTTTCTTACGTTTTGCAATCAGTCCGCCCATTCTGCCGGATTCCTTTGCAGACAGGCTTCTCCATCCTTCTGCCAAAACCTTATCATATACCCCAATTTCTTCTGCAATTTCCAGTTTCATCTCTTCTTCTGGTGTCAGATTATCCAAATCAATCTTTTTCTGCTTTTTTGCCATATAGAAAACCTCCCATTCCTGGCTGAT
Organism: uncultured Eubacteriales bacterium; assembly: GCA_900321525.1. Classification (GTDB taxonomy): domain Bacteria; phylum Bacillota; class Clostridia; order Lachnospirales; family Lachnospiraceae; genus UBA2942. The sequence continues at coordinate 1,914 of ONWL01000044.1, read as the reverse complement.
ATTCTCTAGTATGGCTGCAAGTCACCACAATCATACCGTTTTATATGAGGCAAAATTATGGTTTCCAAAGAATGGTTTTTCCTGTTTTCAAAGATTCCGGCACACAGATGATTCGCTGGTTTTCCGAACCACGAAACTGTAAACTGATATTTTTCCGGGCCTGAATAAATTCTCCATCCACCAACACATCAATATAGGATAACAACACACGTCTCACCAGTCTGATCAATTCAGACTGATTTTGGGATTCCATCGGTTCCCCGCCAAGCAACGTCAGCCCACTGATATAAGAAGGGGCAAGCGCCTCTATCACTTCCTGTACAGTTTCTTCCGTAAACGGCTTCCCATAATGAAAGTTCCATGTTTCCGAATTAAAGCACCCTGGACAGTGACGGGTACAACCGCTGACGAACAGACTGACCCGCACTCCCCGACCATTTGCAATGTCTCTTTTTTTCAGTTCCCCGTAATACATATATCGCCTCTCTTTGTTTTTTGTGTAACTGTTCAGTACCCTCACAGTTACGGGCAAAAATCCATTCCAAATCGACTCTGCCGATGGGAGTTTTGCCTGCAAAACTCAGGATTTTGCTGCACAAAACCTTTGCGGAATAGTATTTACTTTATAGTTACATTTTTACGATATACAGTTTTATATAGCCATTACCTTATTCTAGCCAAATTACAAATGCAATACCCGATCCTTGATCTCCTGGGTTCTGCCCTGATTCCAGAACTGGGTTCCAATATAACCACAGGTTCTTCTGGCCACATTCATCTTATCCTGATCCCGATTGCCACAATTTGGACACTCCCAAACAAGTTTTCCATTTTCGTCATCTACAATTTGAATTTCACCCGTATAGCCACACTCCTGGCAGAAATCACTCTTAGTATTTAACTCTGCATACATGATATTGTCATAAATGTGATGCATGATGGCAAGTACTGCATCTATGTTATTTTGCATATTTGGTACTTCCACATAGCTGATGGCACCACCCGGAGACAGTTTCTGGAACTGTGCCTCAAAAGACAATTTCTCAAATGCATCAATTGGCTCCGTTACATGTACATGATAGCTGTTGGTAATGTAATTCTTATCTGTTACACCTTCAATGATACCAAAACGCTTCTGCAGCTTTTTAGCAAATTTATAAGTGGTAGACTCAAGGGGCGTCCCATACACACTGAAATCCACATTGTATTCTTTCTTCCATGCCTGACACGCATCGTTCAACCGCTGCATCACACGCAAAGCAAACTCTGTGCCGCCTGGTTCTGTATGGGACAGTCCTGTCATATGTCTGGTGCATTCACACAAACCTGCATATCCAAGAGAAATGGTAGAATAGCCATTGTACAACAGTTTGTCGATCACTTCCCCCTTCTTTAAGCGGGCAAGGGCGCCATTCTGCCAAAGGATCGGTGCCACATCAGAAGGGGTTCCTTTCAAACGGTTGTGACGGCATAACAATGCCCGTCTGCACAAATCCAGACGTTCCTCCAGGATTTCCCAGAACCGATCCATATTCTGTCCGGAGGAACATGCCACATCTACCAGATTTAATGTCACCACACCCTGATTGAAACGTCCGTAAAACTTTGATTTTTCCTGTTCATCTTTGTATACGGTCAGGAAGGAGCGGCATCCCATACAAGGATAACAATTTCCATCCTTCATCTGTTTCATAATCTTCTCTGAAATATAATCCGGTACCATACGCTTGGCGGTGCACTCTGCCGCCAGCTTAGTTAATTCATAATACTTGCTTCCCGGCTCAATATTGTCCTCTTCCAGTACATAGATCAATTTCGGGAAAGCAGGCGTAATATAAACACCCTTTTCATTTTTTACGCCTTGAATTCTCTGGCGCAGCATCTCCTCAATCACCAGAACCAGATCATCCCGCA
>ONWL01000027.1 GCA_900321525.1 uncultured Eubacteriales bacterium | reverse complement strand
TTCCCGATTGTATGCCTTTACAATATTTTGACCGCTGTATACTTCCTCAATCTGTCCATTGATCTTTCCCAGATATTCCTGCTGGGTAACGAAATGTTTCTGAGACACTTTCACCACCCCGCCGATGAGCAGACCGGAAATGGGCAAGATCACCAGTGCGATCAAGGTCATCAATGGACTGATGCTCAACATCATGATCAGCACACCCACTAATGTTGCCACGGAAGAAATCAGGGTGGTAATGCTCTGATTCAAACTCTGTCCCAATGTGTCTACATCATTGGTAATACGGGACAGCACATCTCCCACGGTTCTGGACTCAAAATAACCCATGGGCATCCGGTTGATTTTCTCGGAAATCTCTTTCCGAAGACGGTAACACATATCCTGTGAGATCCGGGTCATGATCATGCCCTGTATCCAGGACAGCAGGGCACTGAGACAGTATAATCCTAACAAGATCAGCAGGATTTTGCCGATATAGGAAAAATCAATGCCGCCCACGCCCTGGATTTTCTCCACCAGACCATTGAAAATGGCAGTGGTCGCCTTGCTCAATATCTTCGGACCGATGATGTTGAATACCGTACTGCCTGCGGCAAACAACATCACTGCCACTACACCGATCCGGTAACTGCCGATATAGGCGATAATCTTTCGGATAGAACCTTTAAAGTCCTTTGCTTTTTCTCCCGGTCCCAGGGGACCTCTGCCTCTTGGCGGCATTATACATCACCTCCCATCAAAGCTGCTTTCTTCAAATCCGCTTCGGAAAGCTGTGATTTGGCAATTTCCTGATAAGCCGGACAGGATGTGAGCAGTTCCGTATGGGTTCCTTTTCCCACAATCTGTCCATCCTCCATCACCAGAATCTGATCTGCATGGAGCACCGTACTGATGCGCTGTGCCACGATCAACACCGTGGCATCTTTGAGTTTGGCAAACAATGCCTTTCGCAGCGCCGCATCGGTTTGATAATCCAAAGCGGAAAAACTGTCATCAAACAAAAATACCTTGGGATGCTTGGCTATGGCTCTGGCAATGGACAGACGCTGTTTCTGTCCGCCGGATACATTGCTGCCTCCCTGTGCAATGGGGTGGGCATATTTTGCAGATTTTTCTTCAATAAATTCTGTGGCCTGTGCAATGGCAGCCGCTTCCTTCATATCCTCATCTGAAATGTCCTCTCCTCCGAATTTCAGGTTGGATGCCACATCACCAGAGAACAACACAGCCTTTTGCGGCACATAGCCGAAGTAACTGCGCAGTTTTTTCTGGGTCATACGGCGAATGTCTACCCCATCTAATGTCACACTGCCCTCTGTCACATCATAAAGCCGCAAAATCATCTGGAGCAGTGTGGTCTTGCCGCAACCGGTACTGCCAATGATGGCAGTGGTCTTCCCAGGCTCTGCGGTAAAGGAAATGTGTTCCAGTGCATTTTCTTCTGCTCCCGGATATCGGAAGGACACATCATGAAAAGCCACCACGCCCCTTCCGGATACCTTGTCATCCTCCGGTTCTTTCGGGTCTAAAATGCTGGAAGGGGTATGTAACACCGCTTCGATACGATCGGCTGCTACCCCTGCTCTTGGCAGCATGATGGACATGACCGTCAGCATCAGGAATGCCATGACAATCTGCATGGTATAGGTGATAAAGGCAATCATATCTCCCACCTGCAATTGTCCCACATCAATGCCTTTGGCGCCAAACCAGACAATCACTATGGTAATGCCGTTCATAATCAGCATCATCAGCGGCATCATAAAGGTCATCACCCGATTGGTAAACAGCTGGGTGCCCATCAATTCTCTGCTCGCATGGTCAAATCGCTGTTCCTCTGTCTGTTCTCTGCTAAACGCACGAATGACCAGGATACCAGTTAAGATTTCTCTGGATACCCGGTTCACATCATCTACCAAATCCTGCAATTTTTTAAACTTGGGCATTGCCACCTTCACAAGCACAATGACCACTGCTGTGATCCATAACACCGCCATCACAATAATCCAACCCATGCCGGTTTTCGTATGGATGACCTTCCACACACCACCAATGCCAATGATCGGTGCATAAAAAACCATACGCAGCAAAATGACACAAACCATCTGTATCTGCTGGATATCGTTGGTGCTTCTGGTGATGAGAGATGCGGTGGAAAACCGGTTGATCTCTTCATTTGAAAAGGAAACCACCTTGCCAAACACCTCATTGCGCAGTTTCATACCGATGGTAGCACCTGCCTTTGCGCTGAGCAAACCGCCGCAAATTGCCGCTGCCAGCATGAGCAATGACAACCCCATCATCTTGCCGCCTGTCTTCCACAGATAGGCAGACTGAATGGCATGCAGATCCATCCCCTGTCTGGTATACTCGCTTTTCACAAACTCCACTGCCACCTGTTCGGTCATGCTGTCTGTCAGACCTTCCATCCCTGACATATATTCCTCTTGCATGGCAAGGAGCTGTTCTCTGGTGACCATACCGGAAGAGAGCATCCCTGCGATCTGCTCCATGGTCACTTCCCCAGAAGCTTCCATACCGTACAACAACATCATGGGAGTGGCAAATGCCTCCTGCAGACGGGTTCTTGCTTCCGTATCTACCTCTTTGGACAGCTTCCATGTGCCGTCCTCCGACTGCGTATACAAAGCCTCCACATACGTCCGATCCTCTTCTTCCATCAAAAGGGTCAGTCCGGTATAGGTATCCTGGCTGATCTGTTTCATCACGATATCCTCAATACCGCCTTGCTGAATCCCCACGTCCACGATATCTGACGTGTACTGGGGCAGGGACAAGTCACAATAGGCCTGTAACACCAGCAGCAGAATGATCACTGCTGCATAGCCCTTCACTTTCCATAAATTTTTCAATAAACAAAGCATATGATTCCTCAATCTCCAAACATCATTCTTCTCGCAATCTGCTATTGGGACAGGTGTATGCTCATCCTATGTCTATAGCCTTTCTCTTTTGTGTCTCTGTCTCTTATCAGCAATCGTATGCAATCCTGCTGCTCATCACAGCGTTTTTCTCTTGTCCCTCTGTATTACAATGTATGCTTACCCATTCAGATGTTTGGGTACATCCGATGCAGAATGCAATATTTTTGCCTTTTCCTGCTCCCGGATGCCATCTGCCAATGTCTGGATCTTATTGAGAATCCACAAATAGGCGGTAGTTCCTTCTGAATAATCTGCCTCTGCGTACATATCCACCCGTCCATCCTGCCGCATCTGATCCACCTGCTGCATGGCACGCAGATCCCCTTTTGGATAAATGGCAAAGGTTGCACCGCCGTATTGGTTCACCACAGAAAATGCAGGGATATCACTGGGTCCATCTGCAATGTAAATCATATTTTCAAAGCGAACTCTCCTGTGTTCCTTTGGGATCTTGGAATTGACGCTGATATTGTCCAACTTCAAAATCCCTTTGTTGATTTCAAAAATCGCACGGGTTTTTGTGGTATTGTCAATGGTATATCCAATTTCGCTGATCACCGGATTACCCTCTCCATCCGGTTCCTCGATCAGTTCGCATCCCCATACCCCATCCACATAAGGCATCAGCGCCGAACCTCGTATCACCTCTGCAAAGCCGGTGCTGACAATATAATGCTCCACCTGAATGCCGTACTCTGTATATTGCTTATCGTTGGCAAACAGTTCCTTTGTCTTTTGAAAAATCTCCGGAATGCCCGCATAAAATTTCAGTTCCCTCCCAAACTCCCGCAGTCTGGCATTGTTCAGTCCGGGGAACGTACCGTCCTTTGCACAATGAATGAAATGATTCAAGTAAATGGTATCCCGATTCACACGCACTCCCTGGGCCGCATATTTGTCCGGCAGTGCCTCCACCTCACTCCAAAACGAAACCGGATCTACCTGATACCGTTCAAAAATCGGGTCTTGCATATAGCCGTCCACCAGCGTCCGGTCACAGTCCCAGATTACCGCAATTACATTTGCCATTGACTCACTCCCCTTTTCCCAGCATCTTATATAGAATCTTATATAAAATCATTGCTTCTTCCGGCTCTAAAACAGAACAATCTGCCATCTTTGCCGGTATCTGAATGGCCCGCTCCTTTAGCTGCTCGCCTTCCTCAGTAATGGTCACAATCAGATTCCGTTCATCTTCTGTGGAACGATTTCGTCTCACCAACCCTTTTGTCTCCATTTTCTTCAAAAGTGGTGTCAATGTACCGGAATCCAAAAACAGCTGGTGCCCCAATTCCTTAACCGTCACTGCCTTCTTCTCCCACAGCACCATCATGGCAATATACTGGGTATAGGTCAAATCTACCTCATCTAAAAAAGGCTTATATTGCTTGATCATTTCTCTGGAGCAGGCATACAGCGGAAAACAGAGCTGGTTTTCTATTTTCAATGGGTCGTAAACTTGTTCCTCCATAGTCATTTTCCTCCATTTCCACCATGGCTTCTTGCCGCACAGACAAACTTTAATCGTAACTGTTCAATATTCTCACAGTTACGGGCAAAAATCCATTCCACATGGCCGTTAGTGATGGGTTCCCGCAAACTTTACCAAACAGTTCTTGCCCCAAAATGCAGTTCCATAGCAGAGAATTGTTTCGTAGCCTTCGATTTGAAATTTCCTGGTGTATTGTTTCTTCTCAATCTGTTTTAAGGCATCTTCACATTCTTTTTCCAGCAAGCTCTCTTTTTCAGACCACTTGGCCTCAATCACAATAACCCGCCTGTGTTGCCTGTCTGTCACAATAATATCTGCCCGACCTGTTCCCTGTTCTGAATTTGACTTCACTTCGTATCCAGCCCCCGAAAACAAACCAGTAACAAATGCGTGATAATAATCTTCCCGATAGTCAAAATAACTGATTGTATCAAAAAGAATATCCGTTATATCCTTCGTCAATTTGTCAGCTTCGCCGTTCCACCATTCCTTAAAGAATTCCCGTCGGTCTTTTGCTTCAATCGTGTCTGTAAACCAGCCTTTCACCGTGTCCGCAAAGATGGTTTTCACTTCTTCATTTGGAATCTGTAAACCCATCATCCCATCTGCGATCTCCCCTGCTTCGGGCCAAGCCTGTGTCAAATAACCTGTGAGATAGAGAATACTCCACAGATAGTCTTCTGTTAAGTTTACATTATCGTAATTCAAATCCTCAACTATCGGCTCCCTGATTACTCTGCCAGCAAGCAATGTTTCAAATTTCCCATTGATAGAATTACTTTTTACATCAACAAACTTGCGAATGATATCATTATGGCTTGTATCTCTCCAGTAGTTTCTGGGTTGTGCATTTGCTTTCTTCATCAACGCACGAACATGATTGATCACATCCCACGGACAATAGACTTCCATTCCCCCAAACCGATATCCATCGTACCACTTCTTCGTATCCGGAAGACGATCCACAAATCCGGCATCTTCCAGCAATTGCTTTACTTCCTGCTCAGTAAATCCGAAATAGCGATTATAATGCTCATTTGAAATAGAGTTAGAAATAAAGTTATTTGCCCCTGTGAAAATGCTTTCCTTCGCAATTCGTAAACACCCGGTTACAACAGCAAATTTAAGTGAAGGATTAGACTTCCACACCATGCCAAGAAATGCTTTGATGACATCCAGCATCTCCTTGTAATAACCATTGTCGCTACCTTTTGCAAGGGGAACATCATATTCATCAACAAGTAAAATTACGTCTTTGCCATAGTGTGTTTTCATCATTCGTGTTAAAACAAACAATGCTGTTTTAATATCATTTCTGTTGCCTGCCTGCTCCAACAATCGGGAAAACCTTTTCTTATCGGTTGAGGAAACCCTTTCACTGTCAAGTAAATACCTGTGTTCTTCACATAAAGACGCAACCATAAACTGAACCATATCATAAGCATCTTCAAAGCAGATTCCATCTATATCTTTCAATGTCAGAAAAAGTACCGGCCACTGGTTCATCCACTTTGCGCAAAGTTCTTTATCCCCTGAAACTTCAAGTCCTGTAAACAGTTCTTTTCCATTCTTTCGAATATCAAAAAACTCTGCCAACATACGCATAGTCAGGGTCTTACCAAAACGGCGTGGACGAGTAATCAAGTTGACAGAAAACGTCTCACTCAGCAATTCACTTATAAAACCTGTCTTATCAATATAGTAGCAGTCGCTGGTTCGCACTTTCTCAAAATCATCAATACCATACGGCAGATTTAGCCTTGCCATCCCAGTAACACGCCCCTTTCTCGAAGCACCTCTTCACACGTTATCTGAACCTCAGCCTGCCTGCTGCTTCTCATAAGCTGCCCGTACTGCCTTCGCCAACTGATCTGCACAGGATGTAGGTCTGTGTCCGCACAGATTGCCTGCTAATTTCCCCTCAATCTGGTCTACCGTCCAGCCATCCACCAGCTTGGAAATCGCCTTCAGATTGCCATTGCATCCACCCATAAAAGAAACATTGGTCACCACGTCACCATCTAAATCCAGACTGATCAACTGGGCACATGTATTTTCTGTCTTATAATCGAAATGCATTATAATACCTCCTCAATCTTCTCCTTTACCTTTTTCATATCCGCAGTGGGCTCAAACCGTGCCACGATTTCCCCATTTCGGTCAATGAGAAACTTGGTAAAGTTCCACTTTACATTTCCATTGTTCTTGTAATCTTTGTCCATCTTCTTTGCGACTCCGGACATGACCAGAGACATAGGGGACTTTCCGAAGCCCTCGAACCTGGTGTTGGCAGTGAGCCACTGAAACAGGGGAATGGCATGTTCCCCATTCACATCTACCTTGGAAAACTGCGGAAAGGTAATGCCAAACCGTCCAGTACAGAAGGTATGGATTTCCTCGTCATTTCCAGGCGCCTGATCTGCAAACTGGTTACACGGAAAATCCAGAATCTCCAGACCATCCTTCTGGTGTGCCTCATAAATATCCTGTAAATCAGAATACTGTGGTGTGAATCCGCATCCCGTTGCGGTATTCACAATCAGCAACACTTTCCCCTGATAATCTGCCAAAGATACGTCACTGCCGTCCTGTGCCTTTACTGTGAAATCATATACGCTCATGTACCATCTCTCCTTTCAGTGAATTTAGGATTGTGTATCCACACCAGACATCCTTTATTCGTCACTGTCCAATCCTTTTGCACAGTTCCTTATGTCTGGTTTGTTTATTTTTCTCAATTTAATTGTACTCAACCTATATATTCTTGTCAAGAGGAAACTGACATTTCCGTATGAATTTCTGCGCAACCCATCCAGTCCGCATTTTATTCAATGTATTTCAAATCACCTATTCTCTGTTCCCTTTTTATTCTACTTTATTTTCCGAATTTTTTCCAGACGATACCAGATTTCTTCGTCGGATTTCCAAAATCTTTCTTGCATATATGGAATCATTTTCGTATAATTGGATTGGAGATCATTTCATCAATTTTTTATATGGAGGTGACACACATGAGCAAGTATGTATGTGATATCTGCGGATATGTATATGATCCGGAAGCAGGCGATCCGGACAACGGCATTGAGCCAGGCACTTCTTTTGAAGATCTGCCGGAAGATTGGGTATGTCCGCTGTGCGCAGTGGGCAAAGAAAACTTCTCTGAAGAATAATTGCTGACTCGGCATCCAGCCATCGGCAGTACATGAACGGTTCCCTTTCATGTACTGCCGTTTTCTATCTCCATGAGATTTGTTCTCCTTGACAGTTCTCATTTCACTTTTTATAATAGATCATATACTATCTATTTTTGTATAAAACTTCCTATTTTGAATACTATATGATCTATAAAATCATCTCGAAAGGACGTGAGTATATGGATGCACTACTGTGGGAAACCCCGGAAGAAATGACTCTGAACTTAGCAAAGCGAATCCGCACTGTCCGCAAAAGGCGAGGCATCAGCCAGCAGAAACTCAGTCAACTCAGCAATGTCAGTTATGGCACCATCAAGCGGTTTGAATCTACAGGCAAGATTTCTCTGTTGTCCCTGACCCAGATTGCCCTGGCACTAGACTGCGGCAATGAAATCCGAAATTTGTTCACCAGTGTTCCTTACAAAAACATACAGGAGGTCATCAATGAAAACAAATAAATCTCTACTGGTTTACTACAAAGACCGTCTGGCAGGCACGCTGGCACTTGCCAAAGACCAGCGAATTGCATTTTCTTATGCAGACAGCTGGCTTGCAGATGGATTTTCCATCAGTCCCTTTTCTCTGCCTTTGAAAGAGGGAGTCTTTCTGCCGGATAAACCTTATTTTCAGGGATTATTTGGTGTATTTGCTGATAGCCTGCCCGATGCATGGGGGAATCTTCTGGTAAACCGGCTTTTGAAAAAGCATGGCGTAAACCCGGATCAGATTACCCCTCTGGACCGTCTTGCCATTGTAGGAGATTCTGGAATGGGTGCCTTGACTTACCGCCCTTCCCAATCTTTTTTAGAAGAAAATAACAGCTTTGACTTAGATCAGCTGGCATCCGAATGTCAAAAGGTACTGCGCTCTGAATATTCAGACAAGCTGGATCAGCTCTATCGCTTCGGTGGAACCAGCGGCGGAGCCAGACCTAAAATCATGACAGAGTTGGATGGCAAACATTGGATCATCAAGTTTCCTGCCCATGTGGACGGAGCAGATTCCGGGCAGATGGAATATGACTACTCTCTGTGTGCCAGAAAATGCGGCATCCATATGACAGAAACCCGACTATTCCCCTCCAAAACCTGTAAAGGATACTTCGGCACAGTGCGCTTTGACAGACAGCAGGCAGCACATCTGGCAGACACCAGAATCCATATGCTCACTGCTGCTGCCATGCTGGAACTGGATTTTAATCAGCCCAGTCTGGATTACCACAGTCTGATGAAACTGACCAATCTGGTGACCAATCACTGCCAGGAGGATTTGGAAAATCTGTTTTACCGCATGTGCTTTAATGTGTTTGCCCACAATCGGGATGACCATTCCAAAAATTTCACCTTCCTTTATGAGGAAAACACACAGCGTTGGCGGCTCAGTCCCGCTTACGACCTGACTTACAGCACCACTTATTACGGGGAGCACACCACTTCTGTAGATGGAAATGGGCAAAATCCGGGCAAAAAGGAACTTCTGTCCGTAGGGTTACAGGCAGGCCTTTCCCAACAGTTTTGCATGAATGCAATTCAGCAAATTCAGTCTACCGTTTCTGAAATGCTCCAATCGTATCTTTTATAAAAAGTGTGAGAGAAGGGTAGGGATCGTTCATTCCCTATCGCTCTCTCACACTTTCATTTCTATATCATCACACCTTGATCTCTAACCGAAATGCCTTCTCGTATCCGGGATAACTGTCCACGTATTCCAGCTTCCATCCATGTAACGCCACAATCTTATGGGCGATGGACAGCCCCAGACCACTGCCGTTTTTGCTGTTTCTGGACTGATCCCCCATCGTAAACGGTTCAAACAGATGCGACACAAGCTCTGGGGAAATGCGTTCTCCATTGTCTGCAATGACCACGGTGATCTTATTTAAATTCTCCTGCTTCTGCACCAGCAGGATCTGACTTCCTTTCGGATTGTGGCGAATGGCATTGGTCAGCAGATTGGTGATCACTCTGGATAACTGTAATTCATCTGCCTGAATCATACATGCCTCTTCTGGAATTTCCACCACAAACTCCATACCGGCATCCTCCATATCAGAATACACCAACGCCGCATTCTGACGCAGTAATTCTGACAAATCCAGTGGTTTGACATTCAGCTGAAACCCTGTACTGTCTAACTTCACATAATCAAACAACATCTGAATCAAATCATTTATACGACCAGATTTGGCCTGAATGGCGCTCAAATACTCCTGCTGCTCCTCTGGTTTTACCATACCGTCATTCAGTGCTTTTGCATACCCATATACCGTGGTAATAGGAGTGCGCAGGTCATGGGCAATATCCGACAACATAAGATTTCGTTTCTGATCGTATTCTCTGTGTGTCTCTTCACGCATCTGCTCCAGCCGACGCACCTGTGTGGTCACTAAGATCCCACACCAGATGGCACCAATGATGTACGGCAAAAGTAACAGAAACACCCGCACAACCAAAACCAGAAACAAGACCACCCGTTTCTCTCCCGGCATCTGCATCAATACCTGATTCTGCACATCAGAAAAGAACATGGCATTCTGCCGTTCCAACCAATCCACCCCCCAGTGAAATGCCGGGACGGCAGAAGACAATGCATTCAACAGCGTTCCTGTCAACAGAAAAATCAGCAGCATCGCAATCCCCGGCACTGACTGTAAGCCTTCCAGACTGCCCGTACCATCTATGGTCAACCAGTTCTGTAATGGATTCCAGAGCTGCCCAAACAGGGCATCCGCTCCCATTTCCATGACAGTCACCACCAGCAATATGAGAAAGAAACGACTGACCAGATATTTTTGCAGTGCTTGCAGTTCTTTTTGTTCATCCCACTGTGTCATGCCTGATTCTCCAATCGATATCCCAAACCACGTATGGTCTTGATGTAGCGTAACGGGTCTTCATCCAGTTTGGTTCGCAGCTTGCTGATGCAGACCATAATGTTATTGTCTGAAACCACATAAGTATCCCCCCAGCCATACTCATAAATCTGCTGTTTGGTAAATACCTTTCCCGGATTTCCCATGAACAGTTCCATAATACGAAACTCAATGGAAGTCAGATCAATCGCCCGACCTGCCCGCTTTAACACACAGCCATCCACATCCAGTTCCAGATCCTGTACCTTGATCACTTGACGGGCTGTTTCCACAGGCACTGTTTCCTGTACCTGCTGTGCCCCACTGCTGCCCAGAGCATAAAACCGGCGAATGGCCGCATTCACTCTGGCAACTGCTTCCAGCGGATTAAACGGCTTTGACAGATAGTCATCCGCCCCCAGATTCAATCCCAGAATCTTCTCTGCATCCGCATCCTTTGCGGAAAGCATCAGCACCGGTATATTGGTTTCCTTCCGCAGTTCCTGCAACAGCTGATACCCGTCCATCACCGGCATCATAATATCAAGCAGACACAGATTCACCTGATTCTGGTGAAATACCTCCAATGCCTGCTGTCCATTTTCTGCCTCTAATACATGATACTGTTCATTTTCCAAATAAAGCCGCAGCAATCTGCGCACCTCTGCTTCATCATCTACCAGTAAAATCGTGTATGCCATACATACCCCCTTATTTATTACCAGGCAATTGCGAAACTCTTTGAGCAGATCCAAAACAGCCTGTACATCAGAAATTTTTTACAGCCTGTACATCAGAAATTTTTTCATTTGAAAAACTTTGTGGAACGCCGGTACTTTATTTTTTGAGCGAAAAGCGAAAAAAATATTAGTACCGTTGCGTGGAACCGAAGCGAGAGTGCGTTTTTCAAATAAAAATTTTGATGAAAGGCGTTCGGTATCATAGTTTCGCAGTTGCCTAGTATTTACTATAATAAGAAGAACGAAATGCAGTCTTTATGCCTTTGCCAGATAATCATTCTTCAAAGATTCATACAATGCTGCACAGGTCATGTTGTAATATGGATTCACATAGAAGAGATTTAAAATTCCTGCTGTCCACATACCCAGAATCCGCCAGCCGATAAAGGAAAGATCCAGCACAAATGCACGCCACTTCTGTCCACGCATCATTTCCCTGCTGATGCGGAATGCCTCATCTTTGGTCATATTCGGATCATCTGCCAACAGATATGGAATCATACGATACTCATAGCTCTTCACAACACCCGGAATGACAAGCAACAGACTCCAGAAGAAAATATATAATCCACGAAGGAACATGGTCTTTACATTGTTCTTATAATTGTGATCGTAACCATATCCGATCTCTTTCACTTCTGCCTTGTCATTCAGATTGACAAGGAAGAAACGATTCATTCCCACACTAAATGGATATACTACAAATGCATCGATCAGCATCGCAATAGCCAGTGCAATCAGGAATATGATGAAAAAGACCACCAGAAACACTGCAATCACTGCAATCGTTGTCCCATCTGTATCCAACCCTTCAGATATACTATTGATTGTATCATCCAGAGCTGCCTGAATCTCATCCAAAGAGGCATCCTCATCCAAATTTGTGATGGCATCTACTGAATCATCCAAAGATGATTCGTCAAACGTGACGGTTACACTGTTGTTTGGTTTCACCATCCCTGCTTTCGTTCCCCATGACCCGAAGTTATAAATGCCTCCGATGATTCCGGTGGAAAACATCAGACTGATCAGTACACTCACCAAAACCGTCTTCCAGTAATTTCTGTTCAACGCCATCTTACCTTTTTCTTTTAATTCTTTTCTGCTCCACATAGATTTATTCTCCTTTCTGTTTTTGTAAGCAGTTATTTGTTTTTGCTTTGTAAGAACAGTATAGCAGTCAATTCTTAACATTGAACTGAAAGAACCTTAACATTACCTTAATTTTCACATCAATCTTCCTTAATTGTATTTCTCATAGGAAGTTCCTGTGCCAAATTCTTCCTGATAAGATTCTGA
>ONWL01000301.1 GCA_900321525.1 uncultured Eubacteriales bacterium | reverse complement strand
TTGAGCGGAGAAAAGGGCATCCATATTTCCGGGAAAATCAAACAGACCAGACAGGGACGGGAACTGAAGACGGCAATCGTGCAATATATGACTGCTCATCACCCGGAGTTTACAGGAGGCCTGATCATCCGCACAGGTGCAGTGCAACTGGCAGAGGAAGACAGGGGTGTATTGTATACAGAACTGGAACAGCTTTTGGAACAGTTGACACAGATCATACAGACTTCCTCCTATCGTAGCTGTTATTCGGTGCTATATCGACCATTTCCGGCATATCTGACCAGACTACAGTCTGCGGGGGTTGTGCCGGAGCAGGTGGTGACAGATGATGCGGAACTGTTTGCAGAATTACAGACGTACTGTAGCCAGGCATATCCGGAGTTGGTAGAACGGGTCACATTTTATGAAGACAGACAGGTACCCTTTTCTGCATTGTATTCTCTGGGAAAGTGGATGGGAGAGGCCCTTTCTGAGCGGGTCTGGCTGCCTTCCGGTGGATATCTGGTGATTCAGCCCACAGAAGCACTGACGGTCATCGATGTGAATTCCGGCAAGTTTGCCGGTCATACATCGGCAGAAGAAACCCACAGACGTACCAATGCAGAAGCGGCAAAAGAAATTGCGTTGCAGATGCGGCTGCGGAATCTGTCCGGGATTGTGATCATTGACTTTGTGGATATGAAGCAACCTGAGTACCGAGAACAGCTCATGCAGCAACTGCGGCAGTATTGCAAGGCAGATCCGGTGAAAACCACTGTAGTAGATATGACAAAGTTAAATCTGGTGGAAGTGACCAGACAGCGGACCACAAAACCGATTTATGAACTGCTGCATCCGGCGGATCTGGAAAAGGAGTGAAGGTAGTATGGCAAATATTTTAGATTACATTTATTGGCGGGGAGATTTACCCTTTTCAGTTTCCCCATTTAATGAAGTAGATGCGTTGATCTTTTCCTGGGTGGTGTATGCAGATTTCAAGGGGATTGTACCGGGTAGGATGAACCTATGGATGTCGTTGAAAAAGGCAACGGAGATTTTTGAGGAAGTACATGATTACGAAGCGGAAAAAAAGAGCGTGTCCTTTACCAAATCTTCTTCTACAATATTGTCTGCCATGGCACGTTGTAAGCGATATGAGAATATTCAACTGGGCTTTTACAGGGAACGGTTTGACAGTCAAACAGCCATGCAGTTTGCGGCCATGACCATACAGTTGTCAGACCGTCAGTTGTTTGTGGCATACAGAGGAACCGACCAGACCATTACAGGTTGGAAGGAAGATTTCAATATGTCTTATCTGGAGCAGGTTCCCAGTCAGGAGGAAGCCCGGAAGTATCTGTGTGAAGTGGCCTCATACTGGGATGGGGAGATTCTGGTGGGTGGTCATTCCAAAGGTGGGAATCTTGCCATTTACGCGGCAGTTAATGTTCCGGATTCCATACACAGAAAAATCAAAGCCATTTACAACAATGACGGTCCGGGGTTTGGGGAGAATACGCTGGATTCAGAGAGTTATGCAAAAATGGCAGAGAGAATCTACACGTATGTGCCTCGGACATCGATTATCGGAATGTTGTTGGATCACCATAAGGAATACCAGATTGTCAAAAGTGATCAAAAGGGAATTCAGCAGCACGATGCGTTATCCTGGCAGGTGCTTGGCAGTCATTTTATTACATTGGACACCACTTCTTTTTCCAGTCAATTGACAGAGAGTATGATGGCTTCCTGGTTGGAGCAGATGGACAATACACAAAAGGAAGTTTTTATTGATGCATTGTTTTCTTTGTTGGAAGCAAGCGGTGCCAGAACATTGACAGAACTGGTATCAGGTGGTGTGAAAAATATTTCCATTGCGGTTCGTACATTAAAAGAAATGCCAAAGGAAGAACGCAATACCATGGTATCCGTGTTATCACAGTTGTTTAAAGCCGGAAATGATGTGTTAAAGAAGCAGTTGGAAACAGAACTGCCGGATACTTTGTCTTTTTTTAATGGACCGAAGTAAACAACAAAAGGAAAGAGGGAAAATGAATATGAGGAAAGTACAGGGGAAGAAAAGGAATCATTGGCGTATGGTCACGGCTGTTATGTTGGCAGGAATTTCCATGACGACTGGTATGACCGGTTGTCAGGATGGGAAGATACCAGTGATCTCGGAACTGGCCGGTGGCTCCAGTAAGGAGTCTATGCAACTGCCGGAATATGT
>ONWL01000073.1 GCA_900321525.1 uncultured Eubacteriales bacterium | reverse complement strand
TTTTTGATTTGATGTATTCGTTTTTGTCTGTATGGTTGGTATGGTTGATTTCACAACTCATTGCTGCCGGGCCGGGAGGTTCCGCGCGTCTTTCTGCACTTTCCCTCAACGGTGTTTCTTCCGGTGCCTTTTCCTCACCGGTGTTTCTTCCGGTGTTTTTCAAACTGACTTTGCTGTTTCTTTTTGCCTGACTTTGCTGTTCCTTTTTTGTTTTCTTTGCTGTTCCTTTTTTGTTTTCTTTTCTGTTCCTTTTTGATTGACTTTGCTGTTCCTTATGTCTGTATTATAGGTGGGCGGGCTCGCCTTTTTCAGAGCCTTTTCTGACCAAAACTATCTCAATCCGGTCATATTCAACATCTCCGTTCCTTAAAAATTCCCCTAAAAAACTCTTTGTTTTTCTACAAAATTCATCCTTCTGCATGTTTTTTGTGTTTGGATATGTGCTAAAATATAACTATAAAGCCATAAAAACCGGCATATTTTGCCATAATAAGGGATAAACCGCCTGTTTATTCTGCCTGATATAAATAATTGAGGATATAAGATCTGTACCCATATTCCTCAGAGGAGGGATTTGACATGATTTGTTATAAGAAAAAAAATCTGACTTTAAAGGACAACAGCGAGGAGCTCCTGTCGGAGGATTCCGGCGGGCTTCCTTTCGTGTGCTACTATGACGAGAGCCGGCTCTTTACAGGCAATCACATTCCCTGGCACTGGCACGACTGGATTGAACTGAACTATGTGGACAGCGGGATTTTGAAAATGTATACCACCGATCAGGAGGTGGAGGCGCGCCCCGGCGATGTGATCTTTATAAACAGGAACATTATGCACGCCTATGATTTTCCAGATCAAGTCAACTATTATTCCTTCATCTTTGACGCCCGTTTTCTGGCAGGTGAATTCGGAAGCTACATAGACCGCAAGTACTTTGCTCCGATTCTGCGCAGCAAAAATCTCTCTGCCCTCCATCTGAGATCCGATTCCGCGCGGCGGATCCACATGATCGGCTCCATCCTGAAAGCCATCGATCAGATGCGGGAAGAACCTGCCGGCTACGAATTCGCCGTCCGGGAAATCCTCAGCCGCTTTTTCCTGCTCATGCAGGAAGAGACGGAGTCGGTACGCGCCACTGAAAAGAAGGGAAATGAGCGTGACCTGGAGCGCATGAAGCAGATGCTTCAATTTATTTATTCGCAGTACAGTGAACCCATCGGGCTCGATGAGATCGCGGCGGCCGCCGGAATCAGCCCCCGCGAGTGCACGCGTTGTTTTCACCGTTCAATTGACCGGCCTCCCATCCGCTTTCTGATCGAATACCGCGCCCAGATGGCTGCAATGAAACTGGAGCGCACCGGCGACAGCATCTCTTCGATCGCGGAACAGTGCGGTTTTTTATCGGACAGTTATTTCGGCAAAATATTCAAAGAAATCTACGGGCTGACCCCCAGAGACTACCGGAAAAAGCACAAAATGTCCTGATTGGCAGACAGAGGCCTCGCGAATCAGGAGAAAGTAATACATCAAAAAACCGCAGCCGCGATGAATGTGAATCCATCATCGCGCGGCCGCGGTCTTTTTGTTGTCTCATAAAGTCTTATCCTTTGCGGGTCACAAGGTACCACTTGAAAAAGGCAGTCCCTATAATAATCACATAGCCGATCACGCTCCAGACATCCGGAATCTCTCCAAACAGGAGGAATCCGAAAAACGCTGCATAGATAATCTGGGAGTAATCAAACACAGAGATATCCCGCGCGGGCGCATGCTGATAAGCTGCCGTCACAGACAGCTGTCCCCCCGCGGCGGCACAGCCCGCCAGAATCAGGAAGATAAACTGTCTGCCACTCATGGGCGTGAAATTCATCAGCAGGTTGGGCAGCAGCACAAGTGTGGAAAAGGTTGAAAAAAAGGCCACGACGATGGGACCCCTGACCCCCTGCAGTCCCGCCTTGCGCACATACGTGTAGGCAGTACCCGCAGCGAATCCACCCAGAATTCCGACCAGCGCAGGCAATGATATGATCCCCGAAGAGGGTTTTGCCACGAAAGCAGCTCCGATAAAGGCAAAAGCAACACTTATCCATTCGATCCGGTTGGGCTTCTCCCCCAGGATAAAGATCGACATCAGAATCGCGAAAAAAGGCGACAGTTTATTGAGCATATTTGCATCGGCAATGTCCAGGTGATCCACCGCCCAGAAATTGGCCAGAATCCCCACGGTTCCAAAGGCACTTCGCAGAAACAGGGCCGGCAGACTCTTTTTGCGGACAGTGACAGGTCCGCCGGACCGCAGCAGGATGATCACCGCCACAACAGCAGCGACAATATTCCTGAAAAAGGCCTTCTGCATGGTAGGGACGTCTCCGGACAGCCGCACAAAGACCGACATAGTGGAAAAGAAAAAAGCCGCCAGAAGAATAAAGATAATCCCTTTAGTTTTATCCTTTATTCCGTTTATGCTTTTCTGTTTTTTGCCTGCTGTCCTGTTTTTACTCATCTTCCAATCCTTGTCCTTTGCCTGTTCACAAACTCTCATATTAAAGGCCGGGCTTGGTATAGCCCGGCCTTTAAGTCTCACTATAAAAACGAATTGTATTCTATAAAATCTGCCCTGTCAAATCTCATCATCTCAACGCTTTCGACTTATCATCATAAGCGTTGTTCTCAGTCCCGCAGAAACTGCTGCTTTACTACAAAGATTTCACAGGCTCACAGATTTCGAAAATCTCATGGATTCTGAAAACACACAGCTTCCGAAAATCTCACAGACCCTGAATATTCCGCTGATTTGGCAGATACCAAAGGTTCCGCTGATTTCACAGCTTCCGGAAATCTCACCGATCCTGAAAACCTCACCGATTTCAAGGCTTACGCAGACCCCCGGATTCCGGGTTCATTACCTGGCCTGATCCAGGACCAGATCCGAAATCGACATAACTGTCGCGGCAGCTTTGCGGACTTCATCGGCTTCCTTCTCATTCATATCTACAGGCACAAGGCACTCGACGCCCTCAGCGCCGACCACTGCAGGCATGGAAAGGGCGATTCCGTCGATATCAAAGGCACCGTACATCAGGGATGTGACGGAGAGGACGGCTTTTTCATCGCGCACGATTGCCTCGCAGACCCTGCGTGCAGCCATTGCTACGCCGAAGAAGGTATCCTCTTTCCTGTAGCTGAGGTTTCCTGCGTCAAAGCGCACACCTTTCATAACCTCTTCCAGGAAGGCGTCGGGATCCGGATAACCGCGCATCTCAAAGAAGTCATAGAGCGGAACACCGGAAATACGGGCGCTGGACCAGATCGGAACCTCGGAGCGGCCATGCTCACCCACGACGAAGGCATGGACATTGCGGGCATCTACATTGAGTTTCTTCCCGATCAGAGATTTGACACGGGCTGTGTCAGCGACCGTTCCGATACCCATGATCCGGCTCTCCGGAATCTCAATGTATTTCAGTGCAGCATAAGTCAGGATATCGACAGGGTTCGAGACGATCAGGAAGATGGCCTCTGTGTTTCTCTTAGCGATCTCCGGGACAATAGATTCAAGGACATTTACGTTCTTACGGATGAAATCCATACGTGTGTCGCCTTTGACCCAGGGTTCTCCCGCGGCAATCACGATAATGCCGGCATCGGCGAGATCGTCATACCCGCCTCCGTAGATATTCATTGGTTTCACAAATGAGATACCGTACGCCAGATCCAGGGCTGTGCGCTCAGCTTTCTGTGTCAGCGAGTCAACAAGCACCATCTCCGCAAACAGTCCGCTCTGCATCAGCGCAAAGCTGACTGCTGAACCGGAACGTCCGCATCCCACAATTGCCACTTTTCTCTTATTTACTGCCATAGTATCTGATCCTCCTTGAATCATCACCCGAATCATGAGGCCGGCAAACCTCCGGGGAATGCCGCCATACTGCAGATTTCCCGACGGGCAGCCACCCGCGGTCAACGTACATCAGAGATCAGGAATCTTCCGCGCTCCTGCCATCATAAAGTATTCTGCCCTCTTCGGACCTCCCGTTCACCAGAGCAGCCGATTCCCGGACACCTCCTGGTGTCCTTCTGCGGAAGGTTTCTGACAGAACCTTCCGTAAAATACATTATAACAGACCTTGTGGAAATAGCACAATAAAAAAGCGTTTTTTCATCGATTTTTGTGGAAAAGTAGTGAGAGCACGGATTCATCTGAAATGTGAGATACATTTTCCCGAATCTCAATACCGGTATTTTCATCAAAACCAAACATGGATGCATATTTTGCCAACATGTCCAGACCCTGCTTCTGGTTATACTCTCCATTTTCATCCATACTGAGACGATAGCCGATCTCAAAGAAATAATAGTTACAGGAATTGGCCAGACCAGAGACCAGGTTTACATTGCCATGAACCCCTCCATGCTCTCTGAAAATCCAGCACTTCTGATTGGTAGGTTCAAAAATACCCGTACAGTCTACCATTTCATCTTTGCCGATGACCCCTTCCATCACTCCTGCAATACCAGTGATCATCTTATAAGTAGAACCTGGCGACAATCTGGTCTGTGTGGCACGGTTATAAAAGGGCTGAGACAGATCATTGACCAGATGTCGGTAATAATCTGCGTCAATGCTGCCGGAAAGCCGATTGATATCATAGCCAGGGTAGGTCACCAGTGCCAGCAATTCTCCACTCTTCACATCTGTGACAACAGCAGAGCCGGAACAAGGGTCCAGTGCAATCTGGGACGGTGTGATCTCAATGTTGTAGATCTTTTCCCGCATAAATTCATATGCATCATCTTCATCTCCTGTAAGCAATGTTTCGTACATGTCTGTGTCCAATGGAATCTTGCCCTGCTCCATCAACGCAATACAAATTTCGCAACCGGTGATCACCTGTTTATGGATCAGATCATCATATAAGGCTTTTGCAAATCCATCATCCACTTCTAACAATGCAAGGATGTCATCTACCAGTGCCTTCATCAATTCTTCCGTGGTCGTATAAGGGTTCTGGGTTGCAATTTTACTGTAATCAATCCATTGATTCTCAATTCCATACAGCAAAAATGTCCGCAATCCAATCTCTCCTTCTACCCAGGACTGGTAAATAGAAGATTCTGTGTCAATGGCACTTCTGTCCAATATATTTCGTTCTTTCAACAAATCATAAATATAAGACATCAATTCCTGCAAGTCCTCTGACAGTCCATTTTGTGGTCCTGCATCTTCCTGTAAAAGTTCCTGCTTGATCTGGGCAATCACTTCCTCATAATACCGATTGTATTTTTCTGCAATACCCCGCTCTGTGCCGGATGCCCCATCCCGTTCAAATGCCATATAGGACAACACACTGTTGTTGATCATCTGGAAATAAACATTCTTAATGGGAATCTTAAACTCTTCTGCCAGAGTATCTACCGTTGCCGTAAAATCCTCCTGAATCAAACGGTCATAAATAATACCTGCCAGCTGCTCCTCGATCATATGATAGACTGCCTGCTGCAGATCTGCATCGATGCTCAAATACACATCATCTCCCGGAATAGGCTCTTCTTCTTCCTCGGTGTCCAATACCAAACCAGTACTATCCTTATAAATAGTCTGGGTTCCTTTTACCCCATTTAATGTAGTTTCCATCACCCATTCGATACCGGTACCGGACTTTCCGATGATATCCCCCGCTTCATAAGACGGGTCTTCCTCCTGCAGCAAAGCAAGCTCCTCTTCTGAGGCTGCACCCGTATAACCTAAAATGTGAGAAAAACATTCCGGATAGGGGTATACACGAACGGTATCTTCCTCAATCTCCACACCCTGTATTTCACTGGCATGTTCCAAAATGGCCGCCTGCAATTCCGGAGACACATTTTTGCAGACCACTGCTGATACATATCTTTTGTAGGAATTGGCAGCCAATGCCGCTCGGATATTGAAAATATCCAATGCCTCCTGCTTGGTAATCTGGCTGTCATCTGCCAACCCCCGCTTTCCAGTCAGATACTTGGAGAATTTGTACTTTTCATTTCGAATATACTCCATCACCTGCTCTGCACTGTATTCGTATGGATCTTCTCCCTTTTGCTGTAATTTTTCAATTTTATCGTAATACGTATCCCGAATAAACTGATGAACCTGTGCCTCTGTCCCGGAATACTCATACATATCATGCTCATTGACCACCACCGGCAGATGAGACTCTATTTCCACGTCAAACCGTTCCAACAGCTTGACCAGACGATACACCATACTGCTCAGTTCTCCGTTTCTGGTATACACACCCAGATCCTTGATGGTCACAGAATACGTAATTTCATTATACGCCAGCAGTACCCCATTCCGGTCAAAAATATTCCCTCTAGGGGCATCTGTGGTCACTGTGGTCTGTGTGATTTCAATATAATCGTCATAATATTCATCTCCGTGCATGATCTGAAGATCAAAATGACGATACAGCAATATGGCTCCAAATCCAACAAACAACAGTCCCACCGGCAACAGTCTGGACGTAAAAAACTGAATCAATCCCTCTTTTACTTCTTCCCAAAAACCTCTAAGCAAACCTCTTCGCTCCTTTTTGCTCTGCCCGTTCTAATGCCTGATTGATCTGTAAGATGACATAATACCCCAAAAGTGCAGCTGTCACTGTCAGTACCAGTTCCGGCATCACAATCTGTTTGAAATATGCCACAAACTGCAGTTTATTCTGGATAAAAAATCCAAAAATATACTGATATGCCTGATATAACAGCTCACTGACCAGACAGACAAGCATGGGCAGAATGATCGTTTCATGTACGAAAACATTGGTCAATATTCCATTCAAATATCCAATATACATATAAATCAGGGCATAAAAGCATAGCACACCACCGGAAAAAATGTCCAGCAGCAAGCCACAGAAAAAACCCGTTGCCATACCTTCTCCCCGTCCCCGCAAAAGTTTATGACATGTTTCATTTTGATACCTCTCCATTCTGCTTGGTCGTCAAAATCACCAATACATCTTTCAAAGAGGAAAAATCCACTTTCGGCTCAATATAACCGGACAATGTCAGCTGATTGGCATCCACTGTCACATCCTTTGCATATCCAATCAGAATCCCTGGCAGATATAGATCACTGATATTGGATGTGACAATGATGGAATCTTCCTTGATCCCAGAGTCTACATCTGCATACGACATACGGATACGCCCTTCCTGCATCAGTTCCAGATCACCGGATACCACACAAAGCGCATTGCGTTCCCTGGACATGGCACTGATATTAGACGAATTATCAATAATCGATGTCACAACAGAAAAATTACCAGAAACCTGAGTGAGGATGCCCACCAGACCGCCATCTGCAATGACATTCATTCCTTCTGCCAGACCATCGTCACTTCCTTTATCTATGGTAAAACGACTGAACCACTTGCTCGTATCACTTGCCACAACAGTGGCCCCTACTGTCCCATACTCCTGATAAGTCTGAGACAACTCAAAGAGCTTGCGCAGCTGCTTCACCTCTGCATTTTCCTCCTGATACTGTTCTATCTGACTTTTTAATGCTTCAATCTCTTGCTCCTGCTCTGCAATGGTATCCCTTGCATCCTGCAAATCCATCTGCTTTTGCAAAAATGCCTGTCCCAAACCACCGATGTTATTCACACCACTTTGCAGGGGGACAACAATATATCCCACTGCTGTCCGCAAAGGAACTGCAGTATCCGAATGAAAATATGTCACTCCTATGACACCAATGCACACAAATGTCATCACAAATAACACGGTTTTTGGTTTAATCATAAGAACCAATGCTCTCAGTTTCTCTCCCATTTACAAAACGCCCCGTTCTTTTAAGCTGATATATTGATTATCTCCAATAATAATGTGGTCAATCAATTGAATGCCCACAATTTTCCCTGCTTCTTTGATCCGCTTTGTAATGCCAATATCTTCCCTGCTTGGCTCTGGATCTCCGCTTGGATGATTGTGCAGCAATACCATATACACCGCATTGCTGCGAAGTGCCTCAATCAGCACCTCTCTCGGAGACAACATTGCACCGTTGACTGTTCCTTTAAACAGCACCATATCTCTGATTAATTTTGTCTTGCTGTTTAAAAGCAATAACAACATATGCTCCTGTGTCAAGTGCCGCAGATCCTCCATGTAATACTGGGCAATGGTCGCCGGCTGATTCATGGAAATTCCCTCTGCCGCAATGGACTTGGAAATGCGTCTGGAAAGCTCCCCGATACACTGTACCTGAATGGCCTTTACGCTGCCCACACCTTTCAGACAGCACAGTTCCTCCACAGAAAGCTGATACAAACCAGACAGTCCCTTTCGTCCCGGTGCAAGCTGTAAAATCTGTGATGCAAGGGTGACAGAATCTGTCCCTACCGCACCTGTCCGTAAAATGACAGCCAGCAGCTCTGCATCACTAAGCATCCCCGCCCCAAATTTCAGGCACTTCTCATATGGGCGAAGTACATTGCTGTCTTCTCTCACCTGATGGTATTCATTCATATCCAATCCTTTCCGCATACTCTCCAGGTACAAAAAAGGATCTTTTCCTGCATATACAGGTTATTGAACTATGAATTTCCTATATAGAATTGTTGCCAATACGCAGCCAAGAATACTGCCCACTGTGATACGCACGGTCAATTCGAACGAAAACTTGACGACACCCAAATCAATCGTACATGGCGCACTGGTGCCAAAGGTAGAGCCATAATCTAACCACTGCAAAAAGTTCATTCCACTTGCACTTGCTACAGAAGATAGAAAACCAGCCAATACAAATCCCACGATCAGGACAATGATCCACTGTCCTGTTTTTGCCGACTTCTTTGCTTCATCTGCCATATATTATGTACCTCTCAATCTTTGGTTTGCCCTGTTCTCTACCTCCCATCAATACAGAACAACGCAATTGCCTTTTATTATAACATAGTTCCGATAAATTGTATACAATTTCCCTTGAAAAAACAGCAGAAACACAGTTTTTCCACAAATGTGATCACATTTTCTTCTGTGCTGACGTGAAGAGTGGCTGTCTCATGATTCCATAGCAGCAGACAATGCTTCCTCTGCAATCACCCCTTTGTCAACCAATGCCTGCAATGATTTCAAAATGCCCAGCTTTGCATGGTACCAGGTCAATCCACCCTGGAAGTATACCGCATAAGGAGGACAGATGGGACCGTCTGCACTCAGTTCGATGGAAGATCCCTGTACAAAAGCACCAGCCGCCATGATCACCGGATCATCATATCCCGGCATATCCCACGGCTCCGGTGTCACATAACTGTCTACCGGTGCAGCTGCCTGGATACCGGTGCAGAACCCAATGACCCCTTCCGGTGTGCCAAAAGTTACTGCCTGAATGATGTCATGTCTGGACTCTGTTCCATTTGGTATTACGGCAAATCCCAGTTTTTCATACACATTGGCGGCAAAAATTGCGCCCTTTAATGCACCTGCCACAACAGTGGGTGCCAGGAAAAATCCCTGATAAAAGGACGGCAAAAGCCCCAGATTGGCACCTACCTCCTGCCCCAATCCCGGTGCGCTCAGTCGGTATGCACATTGTTCTACACACGCTTTTCGACCACAAATATATCCTCCGATGGGAGCCAGACCGCCCCCTGGATTTTTGATCAGGGATCCTACGATCATGTCTGCTCCCACATCAGAAGGTTCGATTTCCTCTACAAATTCGCCATAACAGTTGTCCACCATACAGATCACATCCGGCTTGATGGATTTCACAAAGGCAATCAACTCGCCGATTCTGGCCACAGACAGGGTAGGTCTGGTCTGATAGCCCTTGGAACGCTGGATGGTGATCAGCTTGGTCTTTTCATGGATAGCAGCACGGATGCCGTCCCAGTCAAATGCACCATCTGGCAACAGATCTACCTGACGGTAGCTGACTCCGAACTCCTTCAAAGAACCATGAGACTCCCGAATGCCAATGACTTCCTCCAATGTATCATAGGGTTTTCCTACCGGAGAAAGCAATTCATCTCCCGGACGAAGAATGGCAGACAGTGCCACTGCCAACGCATGGGTGCCACATGTAATCTGGGGACGCACCAATGCTGCCTCTGTGTGAAAGGTATCCGCATATACCTGCTCTAAGGTCTCTCTGCCCGAATCATTGTATCCATATCCTGTGGTAGCGGCAAAGTGCATTTCACTGACTTTATTTTTCTGCATGGCATGGAGTACCTTCATCTGGTTATACTCTGCCCGCTCATCAATCTCTGCAAATCGATGTTTTAAATCCTGTAAAATCCATTCTCCATACGCCAATACCGGTTCGGAGACTTGAAGTTTCTGATACATTTCTTTATTTTTCTGGTTCATTTACTTCCTCAATTCCAAAGCGTTTCTATTTGCATTTCTCTGATCGGCTTCAATTTGTGACGCTTCTACACAAATCAATCCTGTTTGTTTCCAGTCAATGATTCCCATGACTCTGCTATGATGTACTCCATCTGGCAAATCCCATCCCCCTTATTTCTAAGGAAGGATGCCATGGCTATGACAGATCGCCAGCATATCTCCCAGAATCTCTTCTCTGGTTCGTCCATCATCTACCTGCACCCATGTCACATCCGGTTCCCGCCTGAACCAGGTCAGTTGCCGCTTGGCAAAGTGTCTGGTGTCCCGTTTCAGCCGATAGATAGCTTCCTCATAAGAAATGACACCGGAAAGATAGTCTAACAACTCCTTATATCCCAGTCCCTGCATGGACACCATATCTCTGGTGTAGCCCATCTGTGCCAGTTTCTTTACCTCTTCCAGTAATCCCTGTTCCAGCATCTGGTCCACCCGCAGTTCAATTCTGCGATACAACTCCTCTCTGTCTCTGTTTAACACAAAGCAGACGAAATTGTAGGGAGAAGTCTTTTGCTTCTGTTCCTCATTATGGGCAGAAATGGGTTCCCCTGTCAGATGGTAATATTCCAATGCCCGAATGACACGTTTCACATTATGGGCATGAATCTGCTCTGCTGCAGAGGGATCTACTGCCTGCAGCCGGGCGTGCAGCTCCTCTGCCCCCTGTTCCCTGACCAGTTGTTCTAGTTCTGTGCGATAAGGGGTATCTTCTGCCGTTTCTGTAAAATCAATATCCCGCACCAATGCCTGGATGTAAAACCCCGTTCCTCCGGTAATCACCGGAATCCGACCTCTGGCATAGATTTTCTCCATGGCATCTTTCGCCATCTGCTGAAACCGCACCACGTTGAATTCTTCTGCCGGATCGATCACATCCACCAGATGATGAGGCACTCCCTGCATCTCTTCTTTTGTCACCTTGGCAGAACCAATGTCCATATATTTGTACACCTGCATAGAATCCGCACTGACAATTTCTCCATTCACTGCTTTTGCCAGATCAATGGACAAGGCGGTCTTTCCCACTG
>ONWL01000096.1 GCA_900321525.1 uncultured Eubacteriales bacterium | reverse complement strand
GCATACTCGGTCAGACGAGCACGCTTTACTTCCTTTACTTCCTTTAACAGAGCCACGTCAATGCCTTCTGGATCGTAAACCCATCCGGTAGAATCGGATACGGTTACAACCTTAGCGCCCATCTGCTGTGCCTTCTCTGTTGCATAGATTGCTACGTTACCGGAACCGGATACACAGCAGATCTTGCCTTCCATGCTCATGCCGTGGCACTTTAACAGCTCACGAGTCATATATAACAGACCATAACCAGTAGCCTCTGTACGAGCTAAGGAACCACCATAGGTCAGACCCTTACCAGTCAGAACGCCTTCATACAGGTTTGTGATCTTCTTGTACTGTCCGTACAGATAACCGATCTCTCTTGCGCCTGTACCGATATCACCAGCTGGAACGTCTACATCTGCCCCGATGTACTTGTACAGCTCGGTCATGAATGCCTTACAGAAGGACATGATCTCTCTGTCGGACTTACCCTTCGGGTCGAAATCGGAACCACCCTTTGCGCCACCGATTGGCAGGCTTGTCAGGGAGTTCTTTAAGATCTGCTCGAAACCTAAGAACTTGATGATACCGATGTTTACAGATGGATGTAAACGTAAACCGCCCTTGTACGGTCCGATTGCGTTGTTGAACTGTACACGGTAACCGGTATTCACCTGAACCTGTCCGTTGTCATCTACCCAAGCCACACGGAACTTGATCTGACGATCCGGCTCTGTCAGTCTCTCTAAAATCGCTTCTTTTCTGTAGAACTCTTCGTTTGCGTCTACAACTGGCTTCAGGGACTCTAATACTTCCTCTACAGCCTGCAGAAACTCTGGTTCAGATGCGTTCTTCTCTTTTACTCTTGCGAGTACCTCTTCAACATAACCCATTTTTCTAATCTCCTTAGTTATTTTTCGGTTTTGACACATTTATTTTATTATAACTTGTAACTTTATGCAATCCTTTTTTCTCTTACGGATAATAAAAATATTTTTTTTGCTGAATTTCGTAATTTAAATTGATTTTTGACCATTTTTACTTCACAAAATAAAGTTTTTGCTGAATTTCCTAAATACTATTTATTGCTGCCACAATTTTCTGCATACCACAGCACCTTTGAAACCAAAAACAGAGATTTTCTGCCCAAAAAAAGAATTCTGCGAACGCAGAATTCTCGCATCGAGCGCAGTTGCGTAAGCAACTTTTTCTCCTTTTCTTCCGGGTTATCTTTGATCAGCCATGTAACCAGCTTTTCAATGGACTTGATAAACGGAAACAAAATCAGTACTGTGGGGATAATCCCTTTTTTCTCCAAATATTTTAAAAACCCTCTGTCTCTTTTCCAAGACAGAGGGTCTGCTTTTTACTCTCTCCGAAGTGCTTCAATCGGATTTAAGTTTGCGGCCTTAATAGCTGGCAGCAAACCAAACACAATACCAATGACCATAGAGAAGATCACTGCTACCAATGAAGCCGACATGCTGATGGCAGTGGGAGTTCCACTCAAATTGGAAATCACCTGAGACAGGATGATTCCCGCAAGCACTCCCAACAGACCGCCCATACCGGTCAGTACCACTGCCTCGGTCAAAAACTGAAACAGAATCCTTCTCTTTCTTGCACCAATGGCTTTTTTCAAACCAATCTCTCTGGTTCGCTCTGTAACAGTCACCAGCATAATATTCATGACACCAATACCACCTACCAACAGAGAAATTCCTGCAATCCATAACAGCTGGTTGTTGGTGGCAGAACTCAACTCCTGTAACTGCTTTGCTTCTTCTAACAGATCATTGCTCTTATATGCCAAATCACTGTCATTGTCTACCGTCAATCTTGCATTTAAGATATCTGCCGTGTTTTTACCGGCTTTTGTCATATCATCTGTACTGGCAGCACGAACTGCCACAGACTGTGGCTCATCATACCGATAAATAATCCCCCAGACAGAAGAAGGCACAAAAATCTGTCCACCATTGTCATTGCTGTTATAAGTCCTGTAATCATTGACACTATTGATGACCGGCTCAAAGGCAGAAGTCTGATCCATCTGACCGATGATGGTAAATGGCTCTCCGTGAATTTCCACTACCTGTCCCACTGGATTGCCGGTAGGAAACAATGCTTTGGCTGCAGTACTGTCTAAGATAGCGACCTTACGAAACCATGCAAAATCTTCCTCTGTGAAGTTTCGTCCTATCTGTATATAGTATCCATATACATCAAAATAGTTCTCATCTATCCCGTATAAAGAACCATTGTAAGCGTTTTTCTGATGAAAGACTGTATCATTGGTGTACCGTCTGCTCAAAAACAACGATGCACATTCCACTTCTTCCAAATCTTCGATTTCCTGCCGTACGTCTTCTGTAATCACAGGTACTCCCTCCGGCAATGACTCATATGCCATTTCGTACTCATAACCACCTTGATTCAACTGTACGACAACGGAATTATTGCCGGAACCGATTAAATTCTGCTTGATCTGCTCATTTGTTCCCTTGATGGTAGATACAATGGAAATGATGGAAGCAATTCCAATGATAATACCAAGCATCGTCAGAAAGGAACGAAGCTTATGACCAATAATGCCCTGAAAGGCCAATGCAATATTTTCAAACATATGCTCCCTCCATTAATATCCATATAGTTCGTTTATTTCTTTTAGTTCTGTAGATGCCCCCTCTTTGACATTGCTGCCATATGGGAATGCCAGATAATCATCTGGTGTGATTCCACTTAAAATCTGGGTATAACTGCCCCAGAGAGAAGCTCCTGTCCGAACAATCTGCTTGGTCAGCGCACCGTCTTCCGCCTGCTTATACACATAGCTCGTTCCGTTTTCTGTACGGATGAACATATTGTACAGATAAAAGCCTTTGGTTTCTGTCTGTGTATCTCGTCTGGTAACCGATACGGATTCACCATTTTCCAGCGTCACACTGTCGTCAATGAAAATTTCGTATGGATAATAGGATACATTGGTATTACCAGAATAATAATAATTCATCTGCTCGGCAGGATATTGGGAAATCTCTTTTATAACACCTTCACACATCTCACCGGAATTATAGGCGAACACATCTACGGTCTGCCCTACCTGAATGTCTTCCAAATCCAGTTCCCCTGCATAACAAGTCACATAGTAACCGCCACCTGCAGAAACTTTCAGAAAGGCTTCAGAAGAATCTATAGAAGCAGTTTCCAGATCATTGACCATGGTTACTACACCATCCATGGTGCTGATCACCTTATCATTGTTTAACTCTGCTTCCATTTTCTCCAGTTCCAGCTTTGCCTGACGCAGCTCCAGCTGGGTAGTTTGAATTTCCTGCTGCTTTGCACTGACGAATTTGGCAATATCCTCTGCTGTCAATGTCACAGAATCTACCAACGGGCCGTCATTGTTGCTGTCATTCCAGTCAAACCAGTTGTTGTTTCCATCGTTAATGACACTTCCATTGTTTTCACCATCATTGATGACACTTCCATTGTTTTCACCATCATTAATGGCACTGCCGTTGTTGTCATTGCCATTGTTCACATCTATACTTTCATTTGGTGTATCTGACTGTGGTTCTGTTTCCTGATCCTTCATGGCATCATACACATCCTTGCCAATTTTCACACTGCCATAAGTATACGAACCATCTTTATGGAAGGTCATAGCCCAGGAGAAGCTTGGATTCTTCTGGGATTCCTGCTGGTATACTTCAAATACTACATTTGCATCTGACTTTCCATTCAACACATATGTGACAAAAGAGCGATCTATCTCATATTCCTGATCCCACCGATAGCGGTATGGACTATCCGCAGTTCCCTTTCCACCCAGACGCTTTGGATAGTCTTTCCTGGGGTCAATGGTTTCCTCTGGTGCTGTTGTAGCAGGCGCAGTGGTTTCCGGCACAGTGGTCTCCGGTGCCTTGGTTTCCGGTTCTTTCGTCTCTGGTTCCTCGGTTTCTGTTTCGGACCGGCTGCTGTTTTCTTCTGTGCTTGACTCCTCTGCTGTCGTATCCCGTGTAAACACAGCCCCTAACCATGCAATGCTGTCTGTAATGGAAAATCCAGACAAGCGTGCTGTATATTTATATTCCGGCTCAGATGCCTGACTCAACAAAGCACCTACTCCCGGATATTCGGAATAGGGAATGACCTGTCCCGGACGATAACTCTGATACTTTTGCAGTTCTTTATTCAACGTTTCCAGTGTGGCTTCCTTTTTCTGAATGATTAATTTTTGACGCTCTACATTCAAATCATTCAATGTAGAATCATACGTAAACAGCACATCCCCTTTTTTCACTTCCTGTCCATCTTCTACTAACACATCTGTGACAGTCTGGGTACTGGACACATAAACCGTTTGAATATTGCTTGTACGCACATTTCCATAAGATTCTCCACTGTCACCGATCCAGTCATCTGTCACGATCTGATCTGACATAGAATACACATTGACCACTCCCCCAGTATGGAAATGGCGATATGCAGCAGTTCCACCAAAAACTGCCCCTGCAAGGATCGCAATGACCAGTACTGTAATTAAAATCTTTTTGATCCATCCTCTCTTCATTACCAGTTCCCCCTGTTATCCCTCAGTTCCCCATCCAAAATGTAATAAATCTTCTGGGCACAATCTGCAATGGACTGCTCATGGGTGATCATGACAATGGTCATGCCCTCTTCATTTAATTTTTTGAACAACTCCATGATCTGTGTACCAGACTTACTGTCCAATGCACCAGTAGGCTCATCTGCCAGCAACAGCCGGGGATTGCCTACGATTGCCCTGGCGATTGCCACTCTTTGACACTGTCCACCGGAAAGCTGATTGGGGCGAAACTTTATACGATCTTCCAGTCCCACCTTCTTCAATGCTTCTGCTGCTCTGGCACGGCGTTCTTTCTTGTTCACCCCTGCATACAAAAGGGGCAATGCCACATTATCCAGTGCGGTCAACTTCGGCAGCAGATTAAATTGCTGGAACACAAAACCGATGAAGCGATTTCGTATGCTTGCCATTTTTGCATCTTTTTCTCTGGAAATATTCTGTCCATCCAACAGATAATCTCCTGAAGTGGGCACATCCAGGCACCCAATAATATTCATCAATGTAGTTTTGCCAGAACCAGAAGGTCCCATGATGGCTATATACTGTCCCTCCTCTACGTCCAATGATACATGTTTCAATACCGGCACCATCGAACGTCCCTGAGGATAATCTTTATAAATTTCTTTTAATTGAAGAAGCATGCGTTCTACCTCCTCTAATTATTCTTGACAGAGACTGCACTGGATTCTAAGTATGCATCCAGCCCGTCTATGGATTCCTGATCATTTCCTCCGTCTACATCAAATCCCTCTCCATTGAAATTTTCATCAGAAAAAATCGGGTTGCCATCTTCATCAAAGAACATCTCATCTGAGTAGATTGGATTGCCGTCCTCATCAAAGAACATCTCTCCATCTATATTGCCACTTTCAAACTCATAATCGTCATAGTTACCATCATCAAAGTAGAAATCATCATAGCGGGTAACCGGCATTCCTTCTTCTAAGGATGCATCCGGAATGGCAATATAATCATCTGCTGTCAAACCTTCCACGATTTCGTACTCATCCAGATTGGCATCATACTCACCCAATGTGAGTTCCTGCTTCACCAGCTTGTCCTTGTCGCTGGCAATCCATGCATAAGTAGTCTCAATATCTGTCATATCCAAATAGAAGGAAGACAGCCAAATGCCTTCTTTCTCTTCATTCTGTCCCATGTCCGGCTCAATGAATACATGCTGTCCAATCATCAAACCATCCAGAGAATCCAACTCTACATAAAATGCATACTTGGTGGAACTGGTATAGGCATCTGTATCATAGTAATTATAATTGTTGTTGTTCTCTGTATCTGCTTTGGATGTATCAATCAGAGAAATCACACCTGTCCATGTGATGGCATCATCCACTCTGGAATGAATGATCACATTCATGCCTTCCCTCAGATATCCCATATTCTGCTCATTGATCTGCCCTTTGATACGATAAGAACCGGTCTGCATAATGGTAATAAATGCATCAGATGTGCTGCCACTGTCACTGGTAAAATCGGAATACTCATTATAACCGTTGTCATTCTGCCCGTCTCCGGAATTGACCGTCT
>ONWL01000094.1 GCA_900321525.1 uncultured Eubacteriales bacterium | reverse complement strand
TTTTGTGTAACGATGTACCATCACGCCTGCATTTTTCAATGCCATTGCAATAGGTTCTCCTGCGCAGCCTTCTAACTGTTTTCCATCAAATGTAA
The DNA here is from genome assembly GCA_900321525.1 of uncultured Eubacteriales bacterium. Classification (GTDB taxonomy): domain Bacteria; phylum Bacillota; class Clostridia; order Lachnospirales; family Lachnospiraceae; genus UBA2942. The sequence continues at coordinate 6,062 of ONWL01000094.1, read as the reverse complement.
AGAAAACTGTTTCTCCTTTTTCATAAGTCCCTAAAATCGGGTGTTCTTGTATTCTCATGCTTTTCACCTCACATCATTGCCGGCGTGTTCCAAAGATTCAGTTTGGTTCCAATTCCTTTTTTCACTGCATTGCGGTAAACCACCGTTCCCCAGGCAACATCCTCCACCGGCATTCCACCAATGGAATAGATAATAATTTCATCCTCTTTGCGATGAACCGGAATTTTTCCCATCAATACATCCCCTAAATCATCCACCTGATCCGCTGTCATTTTTCCTTCCGCAATCAAATCCATCACTCTCACTGCCGGAATGGGAATCACGTTGTAAGCATTTGGCTTCATTTCTTCTTCCCATGCCTCATACAGCTTGATGTTGTCTGTAATGGTTCTGGCACGATTGATGATAAAATCATCATCAAATCGCAGGGCTGCTGTAGAACTGATGATGGCACCTGGCTTGATCCATTCCTCTTTTATGTACGGATACTTATTTGGATCTCCTGTAGGCGTAGAGGTTCCTGCTGAAACGATATCAGAATCCCGAACCGCCTCCTCCATGGTATCTACTGCATATACGGTCACCTGTGGATATTCCTGCTTCACATGGGCAATAAAATTTTCCAGAGACGCTTTTCCCCTGCCCTTTACCTTCACTGTCTTGATCCCAGGACGAACCGCCATAATCGCAGCAAGTGCGGTTTTGCTCATGACACCGGGACCGATCATGGCAACTGTCTCTGCATCTTCCTTTGCAAAATATTTGTACCCTACTCCTGGGACTGCACCGGTACGATACGCGGACAAAATATTGGCTGACATATAGGCAACCGGTGCGCCCGTGTCTTTGTCATTCAATGTCAGCATCAACACAGAACGAGGCAGCCCTTTTTCCTTATTTGCACAATTGGAACCATACCATTTCATACCTGCCATATCAAACTTGCCTCCCAGATATGCCGGCATTGCCATAAAACGTCTGTCCGGTCCATCCACAGGCATTTCCGGAAATGGGGAAGATTCCGGGAAAACCACCATACAGCCGTGGGAATTCCCATTGGCACCACCCATCCGGTAATTTCCAACCTTCATCAGTCGGAACATTTCTTCCATTGCTTCGATACAGCCCTTCATATCTTTTACACCAGCTGCAATCATATCTTCTTCATTTAAATACAAAAAATCAATTTTCGAATTACTCATATTTCTGCACCTCCACATCAGACTGTTTGATTATAAGAAAAGAATTCTGCAAACGCAGAATTCTCGCGCCGAGCGCGGTTGCGTAAGCAACTCTTTCTCTTTCGCGCGAGGTCGAATCCTCGTGCGGAGCACTTTTTTGTGTAATAGGAATTTCCTATTACACAAAAAATAAAGGAGTCTGGTGCATCTCTGCATCAAACTCCTTTGTTCAAGTCATATTCTATCATAGGCAAATGGAGAAAAATTGTAAAAATCGGAACTTTTCTGTCCAAAATTAACCGCATAGTACCTTCACAATCAACCCCCCACTCTACATCAAATACAATTTTGCAAATGCAGATGGTGGTATGTTGGCGATTGGTATTGAAGATGACCTGACCATCACTGGTATTGACGGATATCAGAAATTACAAAATATGGACGTGAAGATATGAGCAGTGCCGCAATCCTGCTCTTTGGCAAAGACCCGCAACAGTTCTTCCCACGTGCCAGGGTTCGTTTCGTTCGATATGACGGCATTGAAGCCAGAGTAGGAACTGAAATGAATGTCATCAAAGATGTCATCTTCACTGGACGTATATTAGATATGATACAACAATCTTTGGACTTTGTCCGAACACAAGTCAAAGAACGTTTCATTAGAAAAAGAATGCCTTTCTTATATTTTTATGATCGGCATTCTTTTTCTCTTTCTTTATGGGATTATTTCATTTTTGTGACTATACAATATATTGCCCAGAGCCGTAATGAAATTGCCATCAGATTTTTCTACATCTCTTTTTCTAGTTTTTTACAATCATAAAATTCACTGCCCACCACAAACAGATAGGCTGCACCTAACAGCACGATCACCACCAGATCTACTTTCATCAGTACCAACGCCATCAGTAAAACACCAAACACCACGATCATCCGATCAAATGCATTGGCCTTTGATTGGTTTGTGATCATTCTATTCCGCTCATCCCTGTGCGCAATTTGACGCTGTTTCTCCAAATCAGGATTCTTTTCTTCTGCACGCTGCTCTCTTAGCTTACTCACGCCCCAGCTAAACAGGATACAGCCTGCCCCCACACCAAGGGACGGGAGCAGATTCAACCACCCTTCCGATGGCGCATCCTCAAAAAAGCAGACACCTGCTATGATTGCAGCTATCCCGATCAACGTCCATGCATAATTCTTCCACTTCTTTCCCATCTTTCACTCCTCCTCATAAATAAAAATGTCTTCGATGCGCATGCCAAAATAGTGCGCAATCTTAAATGCAAGGATAATAGAAGGATTGTACCTTCCATTTTCCAGAGACCCTATGGTCTGTCTGGACACCTCCAGCGCTTCTGCCAGTTCCTCCTGCCGGATTCCCCTTTCCTTCCGTAATTCTTCTAACCTGTTTTTCACATGTCCTCCTTCCTGATGGAAAGTTTGCTTTACATGCAAAGCATAACACAATTTTTTCTATATGTCAAGTTTACTTTCCATTTTTATGATCACAATTATGAAAACCGGTTGCTTCTCTGCCCCAAACTCCTTTGCCTGATCGGTATTCTCTTAAAGTATATGATTCTGCACGAATATTTTTTGAGTGTCTAGCATACTTAAACTAATTGATAGACGACTCACCACTCCCCCAATCTCAAACCGCATACATTGTAGATTGATACACGCATTCTTTTACGATCAAGTAAAGTTTTGTACAATAGAGTAAAGTTTTGTCGATTGAATTAAAAATGAAATAAACAAATTAGAGAAACAATCCAGGACAACTCTATGCAGGAATCTCTGCAATGTTCCAGCTGACAGTCAGTTTACGCTCTCTTCTTTTATGGCATGTACACAAAAAAGAGCATGTTGTGATATAATATGCTTGTAATCCATTCACCCGATCAGGTATAATCTTAAGAGGAAGAAAGGTATCTTACAAATGCATCGGCGCTATGAAGCACGCGACAGGGTTGCGTACCCCCTGTAGCACAAATCAGGTGGCCGTGTTAGAAAAATACCTGACCACAATACAATACCCCGAACAAACTGAAAGGAGGATATCCTATTGATTTATCACAGCAAACCCATACACTCTGTTCTAAAGGAACTCGAAACCAACCCGGAATCCGGACTGCGCAGCTCTGATATTCCGATTCGACTTGCGGAACATGGCGAAAACAAATTAAATGAAAAAAAGAAGAAAACGACTTTTCAGCGTTTTCTTGACCAATTTAAAGATGTTATGATCCTGATCTTGATCGCAGCCGCAATCATTTCTTTTGTCATTGCCTGCGCAGAGGGAAATCCAAAGGATTTTTTTGAACCTGTACTCATTTTGCTGATCGTGATCCTCAATGCGATCCTGGGTGTGATGCAGGAAAGCAAAGCCGAAAAGGCATTGGATGCCTTAAAAAGCATGTCTGTCCTTCATGCCCGTGTGATCCGGGATGGAGAAGAAACCGTTATCCATGCCAGCGATCTGGTTCCAGGCGATATCATCCACTTGGAAGCAGGCGATTTTGTTCCTGCCGATGCACGACTCATCCGCAGCGTCAGCCTGAAAAGCGAGGAATCCGCATTAACCGGCGAGTCTGTTCCATCAGAAAAAGATGCCACTACTTCTGTTGAGGAAGATGCGCCTCTTGGGGACCGAAACAACATGGTATTCTCCGGATGCAGCATTACCTACGGTACTGCATTGGCAGTTGTAACCGCTACCGGAATGCAGACTGAAATGGGTAAAATTGCCAACCTTTTGGAACACGAAGAAGAAGGGCAGACCCCTTTGCAAAAAAAGCTTGCACAATTAGGCAAATATCTCGGCATCGTTGCACTGGCCTGCTGTGCGATCATCTTTGTCGTGGGTCTTGCCAGTGGCATTCCTGCATTGGAAATTTTCATGACGGCCGTATCCCTTGCAGTTTCTGCAATACCGGAAGGCTTACCTGCCATCGTCACCATCGTACTTTCCATCGGAGTTCAGCGAATGGTTCATAAAAATGCCATCATCCGCAGTCTTCCTGCTGTGGAAACCCTTGGGGGAACTTCTGTGATCTGTTCCGATAAAACCGGAACGCTGACCCAAAACCGCATGACATTGGTAAAAGCCTATGTGGACGGCCACAGTACCACAGAAGCCATCACCCACCAGAACTCTGACCCAGTAAAACATTTATTAAAACTGGCGACCTTGTGCTGTGACGGCTCTGTTGTGTTCCATGACACCGAAGAACAACAGATCGGTGATCCTACGGAAACCGCTATTGTCCTTGCCGCTCATCAAAATGGACTTCCAAAGGATTTCTTAAATAAAGAATATCCTCGTCTTGGCGAAATTCCTTTTGATTCTGACAGAAAGCGAATGACCACCATTCACAAGATCGACGGAAAATACATTGCCATCGTCAAGGGTGCTTTCGATGGTATGAGTGCCAACTGTATTGCCGGAGATCTTGCCACAGCCAAACGCATCAACGACACGATGAGCCAGGATGCCCTGCGGGTGATCGCAGTCGCCTGCAAAGAACTGGATCAAATTCCGGAATCTATCACACCGGAAGGATTGGAGCACAATCTGACTTTCTTAGGTCTGCTTGGCATGATCGATCCGCCTCGCCCGGAAGCCAAAGCTGCAGTTGCCACCTGCCGTAAGGCTGGCATCAAACCTGTCATGATCACCGGCGACCATATCGTCACAGCTTCTGCCATTGCCAAAGCCCTTGGCATCCTGGAAGACTCTGACAGCGCCATTACAGGGGCGACGCTTGACACGCTCACAGATGCAGAACTGGACAGCCAGATCGAACACATTGCCGTATACGCCCGTGTATCGCCGGAAAACAAGATCCGTATTGTGAAAGCATGGCAGCGGAAAGGTCAGGTGGTTGCCATGACCGGAGACGGCGTCAACGATGCACCGGCACTGAAAGCCGCTGACATCGGCTGTGCGATGGGAATTACCGGAACGGATGTGGCAAAGGGGGCGGCAGATATGACCCTTACCGATGACAACTTTGCAACCATTGTTGATGCAGTCCGTGAAGGCAGAGGAATCTATGCAAACATCAAGAAAGTGGTAGGCTTCCTTCTTGGAACCAATATCGGCGAAGTGATTACCGTATTTGTTGCCATGTTATTGTGGCACAAATCCCCCCTTCTCCCCATGCAGCTGTTATGGATCAACCTGATCACTGACTCCCTCCCTGCCATTGCCCTTGGTATGGAAGCGGTAGAAGCGGATGTCATGGAACAAAAGCCAAAGCCAAAAACGGAAGGCATATTTGCTCACGGATATGGCATCAAAATCCTGCTGCAAGGTATGATGTTTGGTACACTTGCCCTGATTGCATTCTACTTAGGCGAACAAGCAACCGGAACCCATGCAGGCGGTCAGACCCTTACCTTTATGGTATTGGCACTTTCCCAGGTCGTGCAGGCCTTTAATATGCGTTCGGAACACTCCTTATGGAAAACCGGCATATTCAATAACCATAAATTGAATTGGACCGCCCTCATTTCCACCGCTTTGGTGTTGGTGGTTCTCTTTACACCACTTAAAACTTTATTTGGGCCCACAAATATAATAGAAAAATCTTTATCATCTGATGCTTCAATTGATGCTATTGCTTCAGGAAGACGTGATTGCACAAGGGCATCAAATTTATGTAATGGAATAAAAGCCCGTGCAATGGTACCAAGTGGAGCCTCAACTGGAGAAAGTGAAGCTCTTGAACTTAGAGACGGAGATAAAAGCAGATATCTCGGTAAAGGAGTACTTAAAGCAGTAGAAAATATTAATACAAAATTAGCTCCTGCAATTAAAGGAATGGATGTTTTAAATCAAGTTGGTATTGATAGAACAATGCTTAAATTAGATGG
>ONWL01000026.1 GCA_900321525.1 uncultured Eubacteriales bacterium | reverse complement strand
TGTTCCATCAGCAATTCTGCGGTAACCCCATTGCCATCTGTGAGTGTCCCGAAAAATGTCCCATCATAGATTTTTCCTTTTCCACAGGAAGGACTTCTTTCTTTCAGTATCGCAAACTCCGCCTGAAAAAGCTGTGCCAGCTTACAGGTCTCCTCTGCCCCACGACGATACGGTTCTGTCACATCCATTCCTGCCTGGTTACATACCTGATTTCCTCTCCGCTCTGAAGGCACTCTAGGGGTAGGCAGACCGCCTAACTGTTCCGGACACACCGGAATCAACTGTAGATCCGACCGGTTAAGTAGCCGTAACACTGCCTCATCTGCTTTCACCACTCCATTATAGCGACAGTTCACCCCCAGCAGACAGGCACTGACTAAAATACGTTTCATCTCCAAATCCCCCTCTCATCATTTTTCAAAAGGCACAAGCTGAAATATCTCCAGCTTGTGCCTTCCTTGTGACAATCATTTCCAGATCATTGCGAAACTTTTACTGCTCTGGTTTTTCACTCAATTCTACGGTCTCTGATCTGGTCAGTCCACTGCCATATGGGAACAATACCACCGATTCCTCGGTATGCTTGTCATCAATATCAGAAGCATACCAAGGCCATGTAAATTCCAGATGTCCGGTAAAATCATAGTCACCAAATAACACATCTGCCACGCCCTGTCCTTCACTGCCCGGCAGCCATGCTGCAATGATGGCATCTGCCTTCTTCACTTCTTCTGCAATAGTGATTGGTCTACCAGAAAGCAGAAGCAGAATAATTTTCATATCTGAATTCTGTTCTTTCAATCGATCAATCATCTGTCTCTGGCTGCTCATAAAGATCAGATTTCCTTTGTTTCTGTCACCGCCAGTTTCAGAGTACGGAATCTCACTGAGTACCACAATGGCTGCCTGGGCATCGCCCAGTTCAGAACCATCCTCACTGTAAGTGATGTGCTTCTCTTCGCCTACTGCCTGCTCGATTCCTTCTAAGACGGTGGTTCCTTCCGTAATGTGACCTGCCATACCAGTCCATGTAATGGTCCAGCCACCACACTGGGTACCGATGTCGTTGGCACCCTTCCCTACTACCGCAATGTCGGTATAGTCGCGAAGTGCTTCCATCACAGTCTGTTCTTCTGTTGCCATATCATTCTTTAACAACACAAGAGACTCTCTAACTGCCTGTCTTGCCACCTCACGATGTTCTGGTGTGCCGATTGCTTCCAGTTCAGCAGGATCGGTCAGTGGATGTTCGAACAGTCCCATATCAAACTTCACCTTCAAAATACGTTCCACTGACAGATTGATCCGGTCAATAGAAATCTCTCCATCCTGTACCGCATCAATCAATACATCCATACAATCTTCCCAATCATATGGCTCCATAAACATATCCACACCTGCATCTAATGCTGCCAGTACCTTTTCCTTGTATGTGCCGTTTGGCACTTTAATCTGGTCAATTCCGTCATAGTCACTGATCACCAGACCTTCAAATCCCAACTGGTCACGGAGTACATCGGTCAACAGCCATTTATTGCCATGACATTTCTTCCCATCTACACTGTTATAAGAAGCCATCACTGTCACAGCACCTGCCTCAATGGCGGAAATGTATGGCTCTAACAGATGCTCGCTTTCCAACAACTCTGCAAATTCTTCCTCGCTCATGTTGACATTACCCTGGTTCACGCCCATAAAGGTGTAACCTTCCCCAATGTAATGTTTTGCACAAGCAGCAACAGAAGTATCACCAAATCCATTCTGTAAACCGGATACATACGCTGCACCAAACTGTGCCACTACATCTGCATCCTCACTGAAGCATTCATAGGTACGTCCCCACAGTTCGTTCTGGGCATTGCCCAAGCATGGGGCAAACGCCCAATTGGCACCGATGGCATGGGTCTCCTCAGCGGTAATTTCTGCGATTTCCTCTGCCAGAACCAGATCTCCGGTTGCACCAATTCCAATGTTATGGGGGAAAATGGTGGCACCATACACATTGTTGTCACCGTGTACGGAATCAATTCCATACAAAAGGGGAATACCCAGACGTGCCTCCAATGCAGCTTCCTCTACGGAATTGATATACGCATACCAGTCTTCCGGCTTATTTCCTGAGGAAGAAGAGGCGCCTCCGCCGCTTAAGACAGAGCCGATGCCCAGGTTTTTCACCATTGTCGGACTGATATCCATACGCTCCGGCTGCATCATCTGAGCCACTTTTTCTTTCAAAGTCATATATTGCATCAAATCCGCCACACGTTCCTCTGTGGAATAAGACGCATCCAGATAGAATGTTCCGGCAAATCGATTGCTGTTTCCTCAAATACATAAGTTTCTGCCGTTTCCTCCTCAGATACTGTTTCTTCTGTCGTCAGAACCGTCTCTTTCTCCTGGGTTTCTACTAGTGTTGCAACTGTTTCAGGAAGGGGCGTTTCCTGAATGGTTTCTGCCTGTTTGCCACATCCTGCCGCACTGACAGAGAACACCCCTGTCAGCAACAGTGCGATCCATTGCTTTCCTTTTACCTGCTTCATGTGTCCTCCTACATGTGCATGTACACATTTTTTATTTGTATTGATTCAGAGGCATGGCAATTTCATAACGATTGATATCAAAACTCCATTTTACCACCCGATTGCCAGGTCGATTTCTGTACCGAAAAATCACAGTAAGATATCACGAAGCAAAATCAAGGCAACTCTGAACAATTACTCCGTTTTTATTGTAATATGAAACAAAATTGACGTAAAGAATTTTTTGGCGAAAACGTAATACTTTCTATATTTTCACCCTTTTTTGATTCATACATGACACATTTCTGAACCAGTCACTCCTCCTGCAAAAACTCTGCCAACACCACATTGCTGACATCAATGCCTCTGTCCGTCAGAGAAATCCACTCTCCCTGTTGTTGCAGCAGTCCCAGTTCCAAAAGCCGCCTTGTCACCTGCCCATACACGGTATCATAGGAGACATGAAACCGCGCCGCAAATGCAGTGGTAGAGATTCCTTCCATCCGCCGCAGGCCCAAAAACAGATATTCCTCCTGCTGCTCTCTTTCCGAAAGCACATGCTCTTCCATCCGAATATCTGCCAACGTAGTACCGGTCAATTCCAGATTTTGGATATAGAACTGAAGATTTTCTGTATTTTTACTTCGCACTCCCTGTAGATAGGATGCTGCACCAATTCCCAGCCCCAGATAGTCCACACCGGTCCAATAATAATTGTTATGTTTCGATTCATATCCCTCTTTTGCATAATTGGAAATTTCATATCGACGATAGCCTTTTTCCTGCAAAAAACGGGCTGTCCACCTATACATCTCCCGCTCTGTATTCTCATCCGGCAGCAACTCTTCATGACCGGTATACTGCTCATAAAAAAGAGTCCCCGGTTCAATAATCAGACTGTAAGCCGAAATATGTTCCGGCGGCGGCTGTAACTCCGTCACCTGTTTTAATGTATCCATCCAATCTGTCAAAGTCTGCCCCGGCAACGCAGACATGAGATCCACATTGACATTGGAAAAACCTGCAGCCCTGGCATCCTGATAACACTTGACAAACTGTTCCATACTGTGAATTCGTCCCAACATCTGTAACTCCTGTTCATGGACAGACTGTAGACCATAACTGATCCGATTGATGCCTGCCTGTCGGTACTGTTTCAGTTTCTCTTTGTCTACTGTTCCCGGATTACACTCAATGGTGATTTCTGCATCTTCCTGTACTTGAAAAAACTGTCTCAGCGCCTCCAATACTTCTGCTGTCCATTCAACCGGCAAGATAGAAGGGGTTCCCCCTCCCAAAAAGATACTGCTGACTGACAATCTGCCATACTGCGCTGCAAGCAGTGCCATCTCCTCCTGCAATGCCTGCACATACCGCCTGATGGTACCGGCTCCAGCCGGACCGGAAAGGAAATCACAATAGGCACATTTTTTGACACAAAAAGGGAAGTGCACATAGATTCCCAGTTCCTTCATACGCACACCTCCCTTGTTTTTCGTTTTTCGTAATAATTCAATATGATACCAAAGACCTGTGATCCTAACTCTGATTGACATACAGGCATAACCGGATCCTCTCACGGTCAGCCTGCACTTTTGTACCATTATTTTTCATCCAGCTTTAACACACTCATAAAGGCCTTCTGTGGAATCTCCACATTACCCACCATACGCATGCGCTTCTTGCCTTCCTTTTGCTTTTCCAACAGCTTCTTCTTACGAGTAATGTCACCGCCATAACACTTTGCCAGCACATCTTTTCGTAATGCCTTTACTGTCTCTCTGGCAATGATCTTACTGCCGATGGCTGCCTGAATGGGAATATCAAATAATTGTCTTGGAATTTCTTCTTTCAGCTTTTCACACATCTTGCGGCCACGCTCATAAGCGCTTTCCGCAAAGACAATAAAGGACAATGCATCCACTTCATCCCGGTTCACCAAAATATCTAACTTCACCAGTTCGCTGCGCTCATACCCTTTCATCTCATAATCGAAGGATGCATAGCCTCTTGAACGGCTCTTAAGTGCATCAAAGAAATCGTAAATGATCTCATTCAATGGCAGATCATACCGAAGCACAGCGCGGCTTTCTTCCATATATTCCATCCCCAGATATACACCGCGGCGTTCCTGACACAGTTCCATAATGGCGCCAATGAACTCTGTGGTCACCATGATCTCTGCAGACACATACGGTTCTTCCATATATTCAATTTCAGACGGATCCGGCATATTAGAGGGATTGGTCAATTCGATCATCGTACCATCTGTCTTATAAATGTGATATACAACACCTGGTGCGGTGGTCACCAGATCCAGATTGTATTCTCTCTCTAACCGTTCCTGTATGATTTCCAGATGGAGCAGTCCAAGGAATCCACACCGGAATCCAAATCCCAGTGCAATCGAAGTCTCCGGCTCATACTGCAGCGCCGCATCGTTTAACTGTAGTTTTTCTAACGCTTCCCGTAAATCCCCATATCTGGCGCCATCGGCCGGATAGAGACCACAGTATACCATAGGCGTTACTTTCTTGTAACCCGGCAATGGCTCTGCTGCCATATGATCCATACGGGTAATAGTGTCACCAACCATCGTATCCCGCACATTCTTGATACTGGCAGTCATATAGCCTACCATACCGGCAGACAATTCTTCACAGGGAATGAACTGACCGGCACCAAAATAGCCCACTTCCACTACTTCAAACACCGCACCGGTCGCCATCATCTTGACCGTAGTGCCTTTGCTCATACGCCCCTCTCTTACACGACAGAACACGATGACGCCCTTATAAGGATCGTACACAGAGTCAAAGATCAGTGCCTGTAAGGGAGCATCCGGATCACCGGTAGGTGCTGGAATCTTGGTGACAATCTGCTCTAATACTTCTTCTATATTGATGCCATTTTTGGCAGAAATTCTTGGCGCATCCTGTGCCTCAATTCCAATCACATCTTCAATTTCATTGACCACCCGTTCCGGATCTGCACTAGGCAGGTCGATTTTGTTGATCACCGGAAAGACGTCCAGATCATGATCCAGAGCCAGATATACATTGGCAAGGGTCTGCGCTTCAATGCCCTGTGCCGCATCTACCACAAGCACTGCTCCGTCACAGGCAGCAAGGCTTCGGGACACCTCATAGTTAAAATCCACATGTCCTGGAGTATCGATCAGGTTGAAAATATACTCTTCTCCATCCTGTGCCTGATATACGGTACGAACCGCCTGTGCCTTAATGGTAATGCCCCGTTCCCGCTCCAAGTCCATATTGTCCAGAATCTGCTCCTGCATCTCACGACTGGTCAAAAGGCCTGTCTTCTCAATGATCCGGTCTGCCAGTGTAGACTTTCCGTGGTCAATATGTGCAATGATACAAAAATTCCGAATTTTACTCTGATCTATCATAATCTCTCCATTCTGTTTCCCGTTTCGCTTCCTCTAAGGAAAGGGCATACCGTAACACACTATGTCTGACACGCTCTTTCTTTGTGGGAATCCTCATAAAATCAGTTCCATACAACCGTTTTAAATGTTCCACTGGATGATTCTGCACCGAAATCTGCAACTGTGCAAATGGCATCCGCTTTGTAGGAAAATAATGAACTCTGTCACACATTTCCCCAAATGTATGCTTCCGGCCACTTGGTATCATCACATATTTGGACTGAGTATTTTGACACCATTCACTTACATGCTCTGTGGCAAGCAGCCACCAGCGCAGGGGAATGATCCCCAATACTGCACCCAATATATTTTTAATTTGCAGTCCCTTTTGCAATTCCTCGTACTCTTCCGTATACCAGCAGATTTTCTGCCACTTGCTATGCATGCGCACACAGGAAGAAATCCCCAGCAATCCATCAATGAGAACCCCATGCAGCTTTCTCAAAACAGAATTATCAAATGCATTTTCCAATGGATAAATGTCAATGAATAAGCCAGCCTTCTCTGGTTCTGTTTCAAATAATTCCTCAAATACTGTTCCTTTTTTTCTCACCTTAGAAAAGTTCAAATCATATTTTGCGTCTCGCTTCAGGTTCTGTACCCAATACCGATCTCCAAATGCCTCTGTAAAGCCCTCTATAAACTTCTCATAATCTTTCCTGGGCATACAAATATCCACATCATCGTCCCAAGGAATAAATCCCTGATGCCGTACAGTTCCCAGACAAGTTCCACCACAGGCAAGATAGGTAATCTGATGGTCTGCACAATACTGGTCAATATCCTGTAAGATTCCCAGCAGGCACTGCTGAATATCCTGCAGGTCCTGATCCGTCAGCTGATACAGCTTTTGGTTCTCATTTGTCATTTCCCGAAAATGCTTGTAGCTTTCCAACATGTGCGTTCTTCTGCCTCCGTATTTCCCATTGCAGCCACAGCCTAGGAGTTTTCACTGGCTGCAGCTCATTTTATATATTCCAGTGCAGGATGGTCTTTCCACCCGGCTTATTGATATCCTCATAAAATGCCCTGTGGATATCTGCCACACTGTTGATTTCCACCTCTACATTGATCAAATTGGCAAGATAATTGACAATTTCCGGATGAGCAGTATATAAGTCAATGGTCTTCTGAAAATCCGCTCTTCCACTTCTGCTGCTACCAAACAAGCACAACCCCTTCTCCAATACCATTCTGGTCAAAATCGGCACTGGATACTCCGATACACCCAGCAAAGAGAGGGTACCTTGGGGGTTGATATGATCAATGATCTGGGCAATGGCCTGCTGAGATCCTTCTCCTCCTACACATTCGATGGCATGATCGATGGTCACATCTTCTGGTATGGAACGTACATCAAATGTTTTCCTGGCAAAAGAAAACAGACTCAGCTTATCCTGATTCAAGCCAAAAATATACAACTCCGTATCCGGGAACATATAACGGAACAACAATGCCGTAATATACGCCAGATTTCCATCCCCCCAGATTCCCACTCTGTTGCGGCGAATATGTGCAAACCGGCCAAACCGGCTTAACGCATGTACACTGACTGATACCAGTTCGATAAACGCTGCTACACTTTCATCAATGGAATCCGGAAGTAGCAGTACCCGGCTATGATCCAACGCCACATAATCCTGCATAAATCCATCCATTCCACTGGAGCGGAACCGGCTGCTGCGCAGATAATTTTCTGCAATCACCTCATCCTCTTCTGTGGGAGAATTGGGAATCATCACTACCTTGGCACCTGCTGGAAAAATTCCCTTGGGATCAAATTTCACTTCTCCGATTCCTTCATGAATAAGTGCCATTGGCAGTTTCTTTGCCATCACCTCCGGTGACCGACTTCCCTGATAATATCTCTGATCCGCATGACAGATGGAAAGGCGTATCGGACGTATGATCACCTGATTTCCTGTCACATCAATGTTTTTAAAACAGGTTTCTATCTTTCTTGGTTCTGTCAACTGATATACTGTATTTAACATCCTCTTTCCTCCACATGATATTCTTCATAAACTCACTTACTTTTCATTCTTCTCTTCCGCAAGCAATGCCTCTGCAACCTTTAAATCATATGGATAAGTCAATTTAATATTAAATGTCTCACCACGCACCAATCTGACTTCTTCTCCTTTGATGACAAATATTTTTGCCGCATCGGAAAGAATATCCTTTTCTTCCTTGGTCAGAGATTCGTATAATTCTTTTAATTTTTTTGCCTGAAAAGACTGTGGGGTCTGTCCCTGATACATCATCTTTCGATCCGGAATGGCATGAATGACAGTATGGTCCTGACTTTCTACAATGGTATCTGTCGCTGGAATCACAGTATCACATGCTCCATATTCCTGTGCATAACGGATATTCTCCTCAATGATACGATGTGTCACAAAAGGACGAACTGCATCATGTGTTACCACAATGGTATCCTCATCCAGGCCATAATTCTGCTCAATATAAGCCAAAGAATTCATAATCGTACCATTTCTATCCCTTCCCCCTTCAATCACCACTACATTGTTATCCTTTGGAAAATAATTGGCAACCAGATTTCTGGTATGATTCAGCCACTGGTTGGGACATAGTACAATAATCTTTTCGAATTCTGGATTTACATAAAATTTTTCAATTGTGTGCACAATGATCGGCTTGCCACCCAATAAAATAAACTGCTTAGGCTTCTTTGTATCGCCCATACGGCTGCCGACACCACCTGCTAAAATTATTCCAAATACCATTTTATTCTCCTTCCTGATGAGCCTGTGCAATCACATTTTGGCTCTAATTTTCTTTTTTGTCTTATTATAATCGTTTGGCATACAATCATAAGTGTATCATCATTTGACAAAAAAACCAACCCTTTTCTATCTCATTTCTTCTACGGTCACCTTGCCTCCCTCGCTAATGATGATTTTGAATTCTAAAACACCTGCACTGTTTGCCTTTCTGCATTCTTCTTTTCTTTCATTTTCCAACGTATAATAGACAATCTCAAACTGGGCAAATGATTTCAACCCAGTGAATGTTAGTTTTACAGCAGACTCTTCTATAGACAAACTGACAAACTCTCCAAAAATCCGTCCATCTTCATTTTTTCGAATCAAATGGCTTCTGGTTCGTTCCAGAATCTCTCCACAGGTAGAATCAATTGTATTTAACACAATTGTTGTTTCTTTCATATACATCCTCATTCCTTTCTGTCTGTCATCTTTTGTATCACTTTTTCCGAATCAGCTTATGCAGGTCATCATCCCTTCCCATGACCATCAGATGCTCTCCTGCACGAAATACATAGTCGCTTCCCGGCATAAAATTTATTATTTTTCCCTGACGAATCCCAAATACATTTACACCGTATTTCACACGAATATTGAGTTCTGCAATACTTTTCCCTACCCAGTGTGCCGGGGTCTGTATTTCAAAAATACTGAACTCTCCAGGAAGTTCGATGTAATCAAATATATTGTTCGCACTGTGTTTGATTGCTGTTTTTTCTGCAATATCCCGTTCTGGATATACCACCTCGTCTGCACCGTTACGCAGCAGAAACTTTGCCTGAATATCACGGGTGGCTTTACTAATTACATATTTTGCCCCCATTTCTTTCAACTGACTGGTAATTTCCAGACTACTCTGAAAGTTGGTCCCAATACAGACAAAGCAAAGATCAAACCCATTAATGCCCAAACTTTTTAAGACTTCCGGATCAGTGCAGTCTCCACATCTTGCACTGGTTACCAAAGGCAGCAAATCATGAATCCTGCTTTCATCCTGATCTACAACCATAATATCATCTCCCAGTTCTGCCATTTTTCTGCAAAGATGATGTCCAAATCTTCCAACCCCGATAATCAATACATTTTTCATTTTTTAACCTTCTTGTGTTTTTAGTTTGTAATAATAAGACTTCCTATCCCGTAATAACATGTTCTGTTGGATATTTTATCAGTGGTTCCGGATGGGTATTGGTCACGGCAAGCGCAAAGGACAGGCTGCCTACTCTGCCACAAAACATTAAAAATGCAACCAATAACCGTGGCACCATTCCCAATGCTCTTGTTACACCTGTAGTCATTCCGACTGTACTGATTGCTGATATTGTTTCAAAAAATATATCATGTAACGACAATGGTTGCAAAAAACAAATGACTGCTGTTATCACAGATGCCAGAGAAAGATTGATTACAAAAACATTGGCCGCTTTTGCAACAATATCGTGATCTAACCGACGCCCAAATATGTGGGCTTCCTTTTCCTGTCGCATACTTGCCACACAGGAAAGCATCATTACCACAATCGTAGTGATCTTCACTCCTCCTGCCGTCGAACCAGACGCACCTCCAATAAACATCAGGATCACTGTCATAAAATAACCGCTTTCCGATAAATCTGTTATTTCCACACTGTTAAATCCTGCCGTACGTGGAGCAACCGCACAAAACAAAGAAGCCGTAATCCGTTCCCTGATGGAATATCCCTGCATCAATCCGTTGTATTCTGTTATATAAAACAATACCACAGGGATCAGTATCAACACCACAGTAGCAGACAGTACCATCTTTGTCTGTAAACTGTATCTCTGCACCTTTCTTCCATACACTGTAATATCATTCCATGTAAGAAAACCGATTCCTCCAATCAGGATCAACAAACACAACACGACCGTCACATAGGTATCCCCATAAAATGCAGAAAAAGAGGAAAACGCTCCGCTATATCCTCCCATCAGATCAAATCCTGCATTGCAAAAAGCTGACACAGAATGAAACACACTGTAATACAATCCTTTCACGATGCCAAACACAGGAACAAACCGAACTGACAGCAGCAGCGTGCCGCAAGTTTCAATCAATATCGTTCCCTTCAAAATCTTTCTGGTCAATCGAAACACTCCGCCGTTTTGTGTCGCACTAATACTGTCCTGCAACACAGTACGTGTTGATAAATTCATCTGTTTTTTTGTCATCATAAAAAACAATGCTGCAATGGTAATAAATCCAAGTCCTCCAATCTGAATCATCAACAAAATCACTATCTGTCCAAACACGGTCCAATGACTCCACGTATCCACTACCACCAGTCCCGTCACGCAAGTGGCAGACACTGCCGTAAACAGTGCATCCAACAGACTTGTCTCCAATCCATTTCTTGTAGAACAAGGAAGCCACAATAGCAGCGTACCTATCAGAATCACCAGCAAAAAACTCAGTACAATCACCCTGACTCTTGATATTCTGCCAAGCTGAAACCTCAATCCAATCCCTCTTTTCTATTCTGTTTTTCGTTTGTTCGTATCCATTCTATTTGCAGCTATGCTGCATAACATTTCCGCATTCTCTTTATATTTGCTTTCTTACCACTGCATATTCATCATCTTGTTTATAA
>ONWL01000021.1 GCA_900321525.1 uncultured Eubacteriales bacterium | reverse complement strand
TCATTTGAAAAACTTTGTGGAACGCCGGTACTTTATTTTTTGAGCGAAAAGCGAAAAAAATATTAGTACCGTTGCTGTGGACATCATTTTTACGAATGATTCGAAGCGAGAGCGTGTTTTTCAAATAAAAATTTTGATGAAAGGCGTTCGGTATCATAGTTTCGCAATTGCCTATTCATATATTTCAAGTAAATTCAATATCGCTTGTCCACTCCGGCTTCTTTCCGGATGTGATTCAGCCTTTCCCTGATTTTCACTTCATAGCCTTCCTCTGCCGGTCTGTAGAAATGCACTTCTTCCATTTCCTCCGGCAGATACTTCTGGGCTGAAAAATGATTGGGACAGTTATGGGCATATTCATATCCAATGCCATGTCCTAACCTGGCTGCCCCTTTGTAGTGGGAATCCTGCAAGTACACCGGTACCGGCAATGTCTTGTGGGATGCCACATACTCCATGGCTTCTCCGATGGCATTGACACTGGCATTGCTTTTGGGGGCAGACGCCACATATGCCACTGCCTGAGACAATATGATCTGTGCCTCCGGCATGCCCACCCGCTCCACTGCCAGCGCTGCGGAAACTGCCACCTGCAATGCCTGGGGATCTGCATTGCCCACATCTTCTGATGCGCAGATCATGATCCGTCTGGCAATGAACTTCACATCCTCTCCTGCATACAGCATTCTGGCCAGATAGTAAATCGCCGCATCTGGATCAGAGCCGCGCATGCTTTTGATAAAGGCACTGATGGTATCGTAATGATTGTCTCCCTCTTTGTCATACCGGATCACACGCTTCTGGATGCACTGGGACGCCACATCCAATGTGATGTGAATCTTTCCATCTGCACTGGGAGGGGTCGTCAAAATGCCCAGTTCCACTGCATTCAGCCCTGCCCTGGCATCTCCGTTGGCCGCATCGCTGAGAAAGACAAGGGCATCTTCCTCAATTTCCGCATCAAAACTGCCCATTCCTTTTTCCATATCATACACTGCACGCTTTAGGAGTATCTGAATATCTTCTGCTTCTAATGCATGGAGTTCAAAAATAATGGAACGGGACAACAACGCCCCATTGACCTCAAAATAGGGATTCTCTGTGGTGGCACCAATGAGTATCACAGTACCGTCTTCTACAAAGGGCAGCAGATAATCCTGCTGGCTCTTATTGAACCGGTGAATCTCGTCAATA
Organism: uncultured Eubacteriales bacterium; assembly: GCA_900321525.1. Taxonomy (GTDB): domain Bacteria; phylum Bacillota; class Clostridia; order Lachnospirales; family Lachnospiraceae; genus UBA2942. The sequence goes on along the minus strand of ONWL01000021.1, from coordinate 15,048 downwards.
AACAGCAGGGTTTTCTTGCCATACATGCCCTGATTGTCTTTTGCAATACGGATCACTTCTTCCATGTCCTTTTTACCGGCAGAAGTGGCATTGAGCTGCTGAAAATCCGCACTGGTGGTGTTGGCAATGACTCTCGCCAGTGTGGTCTTTCCTGTCCCCGGCGGGCCATAAAAAATTACTGAGCTGAGTTTATCAGCCCTGATCGCCCTGGGAAGCAGACTGCCTTCCCCTAAGATATGCTTTTGTCCCACCACTTCGTCCAATCGCTCCGGCCGCATTCTGGAAGCAAGAGGAGATTCACTCTTTTTCGTCTCCTCCCGCATAAAATCAAATAAATCCATGTTTTCTTCTCTTTCTGCTGGCAAGATCACAGTCTGCCACTTTGCAGAGCAAAGTAACTGCATCTTTACGCCACAAGTATCCTCTGCTATTATACCCCATTTCCACCTCCTTGTACAATATCTATTTCCTCATTTGAAAAACCAGCCCTCTAAAAAAGAAGGGAGTCAATCCAGAATTAACTGATCCACTGTGACCAGCTCATACCCCTCTTCCTGTAGATAATCTACAATTCTCAGTGCAGCATCCACACTGCTCTCATACACATCATGCAGCAAAATAATATCTCCATCGGACACTTTTCCCACCACATTTTTCATCACCTTATCTGCATCTAACAGCTGCCAGTCCATTGTATCAATGGTCCAGTATACTGTCATCATTTCTCCCGGACAATCCTTCTTCTTATCCCATGCCCCGTAAGGCGGTCTGACATATTCCGGTCTGTAACCGGTGGCCTCATAAACTTGTTCATTTGTGTCATCCAGCTCTTTTTTGACTACCGCTTCACGCAACCGGTTCAATTGTACATGATTGTACGAATGATTTCCAATCAAATGCCCTTCTTCCTGCATTCTCTTCAGCAATGCTTCATTCTCTGCCACCTTTTTTCCTAACACAAAGAAAGTTGCATGTACATTTCTTTCTGCCAGACCATCCAATAACTTTTCTGTCCAAATCGGATCCGGTCCATCATCAAAAGTAATTGCTATTTTCTTAATATCCTTCGATGCAACAGTCGCTTCACCGTCTATCTGTGCAGATGCCTGGGTCAGCATCTGGGATTCTTTCTTTATTTCTGACTCATATTGGAAAATTCTTTTGGAGTAGTCATGTTTCATCCAGACACTTCCTGCCAGGCACAATGCTACCACCAATACCACGACTCTGATTTTTTCTTTCATTGCACGATCCCTCCTGCTTTAATGTATGCACCAATAGCAGGCAAACACCACTTTTTTGAAAAAACGAAGACTAATTTCACACAGTCCTCGCTATAAGCAATGAGGCATCCTGTGTGGAGCACTTTTTGTATAACAAATTTTTTCTGTTACACAAAAAGAGTCATGAAGAACGCATCTCCATGACTCTTATATATTCAATGATGATCAACCCTTATATACAAATCTTTAATTGGAAATACTTGCTACAATTTTACTGAACCATCTCCTGTCAGAAACAATATCCTATCGTTTTATGGAAGCAGATTACCTGTACCACTACTTCCGGACCGGGTATTGCTTTCCTGCGGAATGGTGCTCTTTTCTCCCAGTGTCACTTCTACCTGTACCGTGTTGAACTGGTTGCCCTCGATACGCTCTACTTCCAAAGTCACTGTCTCTCCACTCTGATAATATGCCAGTTCTGTCATCAGTTCTGTCATAGAAGAAATCTCCGTATCGTTGATCTTTGTGATGATATCCTGAATCTGCAGACCGGAGTTTGCCGCTGCACCATTCTCAAATACCTGCAGCACAACCGCACCTGCCGGGTATCCTGCATTCACATAGGCAGATGGTACATCACCACCTTGAATGCCTAAGTAACCCTTTTCCTCATCGTTATAAACAGTTCTTGGCACAATGTTCATCAACTCTGTAATCACATCCTCCACAGAACTGATCGGAATAGCATATCCCATACTTTCTGTATTTTCACTGACATTCTTGGATTCGTTGATTCCGATCAGATTGCCATATACATCAAACAGACCACCACCACTATTGCCAGGATTAATAGCTGCATCCACCTGCATCAGAGTTCTGGTATTGCCATCAGAGAATGTCACATCACGATTCAACGCACTGATGTACCCTACAGTACAAGACTGTCCATAGCCAAGTGCATTTCCAATGGCGATGACACCATTTCCAACCTTTGCCGCATCAGAGTCACCGATTTTTGCCACAGAAATGGCATTCTTCGTCTCTTCACTTAAATCATCCATGGAAATGGCAATGACTGCCAAATCCCTCTCCGGATCGGTGCCCTTTACATAAGCTTCTGCTGTGGATCCGTCACAGAATGTCACCACCATTGCTGTGGTATTGACTGTATAATAGTAGGCATTCTGTTCCTCATCAATGACATGATTGTTGGTGACGATCAGCAGTTCATCTTCACTCTCCCCGATGATTACACCGGAACCACTTGCAGAAGAAGACTGGGTGGTGCTGCCATAAAAGAAATTATTGGTCTGATACTCCAGATTGACCGTCAGGCACACTACAGATGGCATCACCTGATCTACCACACCGGATACATCCAATACAGATGCCTGTGTACCGGAAATCTCACTAACACCGGTCAGTTCAGACTTGGTCAGTCCATTTTGAGGCAAAGTCTCGGCAGTGGGGTTAGACTGTGCCTGTTCCTCTGCTTTTGCAATTTCATTGGAATAATAATCAAACTTTCGATCCACATATTTTGCAAATGTATATACACCACTGCCAAGAAGTCCCAACAGCAATACACCGCAAATACCGCCTACAATCCATTTTTTACGGCTCTTTTTTGGCTTTTTTTCCTCTTCATATTCTGGTGGGTTTCCAGATGACCCGCTGCTGAAACGATAGAAATTCTGTGTGTTTCCTTCATTTCGCGTACCATATCCATTATATGGAGTACCATACACACTCTGATTGTCTGTACTTGACTGGGCATATGGATTTTCTTCTATCACTGCACCTGCATAGGGATTTTCCTCTGGTGCCGCTTCTTCTACCTGTTCTGTCGGTTGTGCCATCACAGGCTCCCCTGCCAGTTCCTCGGCATCTGGTGCCAATTCTACTTCTACAAACTCAGAATCATCCGTTACTTCATTCCCCCAAATATCATATTTCTTTTCTTCTGACATTGTTTTTACCCTCCATTTTTCATTATCATGACAGATCTTATATCATCTGAATCATTTCGCAATCGTTCCGTGCCTTATCAGACAACGGAATCTGAATTGTTATATCCTTTCTTTGATACATTCTCAGTTTAGCAATGATTTGTGATGAAATTGTGATGAGATATTTAATAAAAAGTGAAAAAATGACACGAAAAACAGTTTCCAAGCACAAATGCTTTTCTTCTGTTTTTCGTGTCATGATAGATGATTTGTATGATCGCTGTGAAGGTACTGAACCGTCACATTGTATTTTACCTACACATATATAGCAGACTTGCTTCTTAATAGCATCCCGATACCTGTCCAATGTAGTAATTGATATCATTTACCACAGAAGATGGCATATATCCATTGCTGCCATATAAAAACTCATGAAGCTTCTTTACATTCTCTGTCAGACTTACCGCCACAACCGGATCTGGTATACTAATATTGCCCACTCTGGAATCGGTCTTCTTATCAAATGGAAAACCGGCAGCATCTGTAATCTGATAACTGAATACATGTCTGGCAATCTCTATTAAATCTCCCATATCAATGGAAGTGGCAATATTTGGCAACAATTCATTGATCAAACTTAACATTGTTCCAAAATCCACGGTCTTGACCTGTACCAAAAGCTTGGATAACACTTCCCGTTGACGCTCGGTACGGGCAAAATCCGTACTGCCATAACGGACACGACAGTATGCAACCGTCTGTACTCCATCTAAATGATGAATTCCCGGGTCCCAAATCTGTGTAGAACCCATTCCGGTTGTTTCTACAATATCTGTCACATAACTATTAAATGCCCCCTTGTTCAGATCAATCAAGTCTTCTGTCAAATCCACCTCAATGCCACCAAGCAAATCTACACATCGTGCCACTGCAGACCAGTTCACTGCCACATAATCTGTCAGATACACATCCAGATTCATATTCATTGTATTTACAGTGTCTGCAATATTTCCATGCATCAGTGCATAATTCGCCTTGTTATAGCCACCGATGGTATCTGGCATCCGCATGTACGTATCACGATAGACTGAAACCAGTTTCACCTCACTGGTCTGTGTATTGATGCTACAGATAATCAGCGTATCGCTATTTACCTTACTAGTCAAACTCTGCTGTCCGTCTCCACTGTTATCCACACCTACCAACAGAATATTCCAATAATGACCGATGGCATTGCCATAATCCACTGGTAACTCCTCCTGGGATTCCGGCTCTACCACTACCACCTGCTCCGGTTGAGTCTCTTTGATTTCAATCTTTTCCCCCTGGGTTTCTGCCTCTCCCCTGGTGGCTGGCTCCGTCTCTTTGCGGGTTTCTTTTTCAGTTTGGGGGGCTGCCTTTGTCTCCTGTGGTGTCTCTGCCTCTGCAATTTGAGGACGATTATCATAGGAAGGTCTGTAAATCTGATCCAGATCCAACTTTTCTGTCTGAATCATATCCAATTTGGATACAACAAAACATCCCACCCCCAATACAAACAGCAACAGCATCTCCACCACAAGGAGTAAGACCTGACGCTTCCTTCTCCTACGTAACAGCTGTGCCTGTCTGGTTATCTTCTTTTTCTTATCAGCCATTGTATTCTTCCCCTCTGCTTTTAATAAGCATTTTTATTGACAAAACCTGGAAACACCGTCATAATGAGAATCTTGATGTCAAAGCTGACACTCCAGTTCTCGATATAATATAAATCGTACTCTACACGTTTCTCAATGGATGTATCTCCCCTTAATCCATTGACCTGTGCCCATCCGGTCATACCCGGACGCACCTGATGCTTAACCATATATCGTGGAATCTCTTCTTTAAACCGTTCTACAAAATAAAGGCGTTCTGGCCGGGGTCCCACCAAACTCATATCGCCTTTCAATACATTAAACAACTGTGGTAATTCATCAATACTGGTAGAACGAATGATTCTTCCTACCTTGGTCACACGGGGATCCCCCTGTGTGGTCCACTCTGTTTTCTCCTCGCTAGGAGCCTGTACCCGCATAGAGCGAAACTTATACATCATAAAGGGTCTGTTATGCAGTCCCACTCTTTCCTGCTTATAAATCAGTGGTCCCTTGGAACCACACTTTACCGCAATGGCAGTGACCAACATAATCGGTGAAAACAGTACAATTGCTACTAGGGATCCTACAATGTCCATGGCGCGCTTGATCACTTGGTTCAACATCCTGGTCAATGGCACATGTCGGATGTGTACCATAGGCAATCCCAATAAATCCTCTGTATAAGGTTTGGTGGGAATCACATTGTGATAATCCGGAATAAACTTGGTGTGTACACCGGATTTTTCACATGCATTGACAATATCCGGCAACATGGCATATTTTGCCAGTCTCAAAGTAATGACGATTTCATCCAGACGATTGAGTTCCAAAAATCCCTCAATGTCGTCTGTACGTCCCACTACCCGGACTCCTTTATACTCATCTCCAAATTCCTTCTCGTCATCCAGAATGCCTCTTACATTATAACCCCACTGGGGATTCACTTTCACACGGTCAATGAAACTCTCTGCCGCCTGGCTGTATCCCACCAGTAAAATGTGCTTCTGGTTAAATCCACCTCTCCGCATCTGGTGCAGAACAAAGCGCAACAAATTGCGTGCCAGAATCATCATGAATACATTGATGATGCCAAAATACCAGAGCAAATATCTGGAAAAGTCATTGTTATGCCGCAGATAATGAATCAAAATAATAATCAGAAGTCCCAATGTATTGGACATCAAAATATAAGAAGCTTCCAGTCTTCGTCCCATCACTCTCTTGGGCTGATACAAACGAAAGCATGCAAACAGCAACAGGTACAGTGGTACAATATACACCAAAGCCCTGAAGTAATATGCCGGTGTATATGGAGCAAGCGGCCTGTCCATTATATAAAATTGAATCAGAAACGCTGCTCCATATGAAAATATCACAATAAACGCATCTACCACAATGTGCAATGCATTTAATAATTTCTGATAACTTTTGATCATAGCCTCTCCTATATTGCCTTTTTCCAAAACAAATACAACTTTACCATATTTATTGCTTTTTTGCAATGCTATCCTGCAAAAAATCGCAGATGCATCCTCATCACCTGCGATCTCTTCTTCATTTTCCTACACTTCGTTTGCGTGATCTTCCATTAATTCCAAAAATGTGAACATTTTCTGTGAATGAACTCAGACGTATAAACAAATGTATTTACAATCATGTCCAACTCAATCTGTATATAATTGCCCAGATTTTTCTTTTGAAACGGAACCTTACGGCATTGCTTTCGGGTACAAATGCCTTCTCGCAATCCTTCTAAGTATGCCTTCCCAAATCCAATTTTATGAAAAAATGCCCATTTGATTCCGTATCCGATTGCCAGAGGTATCGCATTGAGCAGCAACTGACCAACCGGCATATTCTTATAATTGAGATAAAAACTGTTCCGGGCAGACAATTTGACTTTAAAATGATTGTATTTAGAGCCTGTGGTACCGCTGCCAATGTGATATACAACTGCTTTTGGACAATAAATATTTTCATATCCGGCGATACGGGCACGATATCCCACATCAATGTCCTCTAAATACGCAAAATGAATCTCATCAAAGTATCCGATTTCCTCAAATACACTTCTCCTGTAAATAGAAGCACCACCACAAGCGGAAAATACTCTGCTGTGTTTTTGATACTGGGACTCATTGACCTTATGTCCTACGCCACGCTGGAATGCCCAACCTAACATACAGTACAAATCCCCCGCATCATCAATCTTGCTGCGGTCATAGAACTGCACCATCTTACTGCTGACAGAGAACACCTTGTCAGACTTTTGAATGGCCTTGCACATCTGCTCTACAAAATCTGGTGCTGCCTCCACATCATTGTTCAATAATAATACATATGGAGTGGTGGCTGTCTGGATACCGGCATTTACGCCACCGCAAAAACCGGTATTTTCCTCAAGAGGTAGGATCTTCACCCACGGATAATTGCGCTCTATATATGCCACACTGTCATCCGCAGAACCATTGTCTACCACCAGTACCTCAAATTCATCTGATGTCTGGTTTTCCAAAGAGTCCAGACATGTTTTTAAAAATCTTAATCCATTGTAATTTGGAATAACAACAGTGACCTGCATATAATCCCCTGTTCTGAAGTGTTTGTAATGCAATGCATTACACCTCTTCCTTTCCTTCTTCTTTTACTTTTTCCAGTTTATAGTATCCATTGACCAGTGACAGATTCTTGTTGTAATAAGGATCCCCATCCAGTCTGTGATCCCATCTGGTAGACAGCAGTTCCATCTCTTTGGAGAACCGCATCAGTTTTTCCGGTGTGTCCTCATATCCACGAGACTTGGACTCATAATGATACAAAGATACAAATGCATCAAACACCACCAACTTACCAGTCTCAATGACCTTCAGACACAGATCCACATCATTGTATGCTACGGCAAACTCTTCTGTCAGACCACCAACTTCCTCAAACACACTCTTCTTGATCATCAGGCAGGCACCTGTCACACAGGTCATATCCTGTGAACTGATGGCACGTCCCATATATCCTGGCTCATACATATCCATGTTCTTAAACACATGATCTGCCACACCGCCGGCACCGACCAACACACCTGCATGCTGAATGGTATTGTCCGGATAAAACAATTTTGCACCCACAATTCCTACATCTTCACGCATGCAGTACCCTAGCATACTCTCAAAAATTTCCGGTGTAATCAGTTCCACGTCATTGTTTAAGAGCAGATAATACTCACCGGATGCATATTTGGCACCAAAGTTGTTGATGGCGGAATAGTTAAATGGACCATCCCAGTATACCACCTTAATGCGTTTGTCTTTTTTCTCTAAATCCTTATAATACGCAAAGGTAGAAGGTTCGGTACTGTTGTTCTCAATAATAATCAATTCATAATTGTCATAGGTTGCTTTGGTCAGCAGAGAATTCACACATGTTTCCAAATCATCAATGTGATCCTTCGTCGGAATCAGAACCGATACCAACGGATGCTCTGTCAGATGGAACTCTGTTTTATACCATCCAAACAATGGGCCAGCCTTCACGGTACCCGGAATCCCCTGTCTCTGATAGTATGCCTCAATTGCCTTCTGCCCTGCCTCAAATGCGTACAGCTTGCTTTCCGGATTCTCAGAAGTAGAATTTCTATGACATCTCCAGGAATACAGAATCTTGGGAATATGTGCCACATAACGGCTCTTTTCCACACAACGCAGAATAAAGTCATGGTCCTGTGCCCCATCGTACTCCGAATGGAATCCACCTACCTCAAATGCAATGGATTTGCGCACTGCAAACAGATGGCAGATATAATTATTGCAACAAAGCAAATCAATATTAAAGTCTGACTTGAAGTGTGGATCATAATGAGCCGACTTCTTTGTCTCAAACTTATCTTCATCACTGTACACCGCATCGGTCTTTGGATTCTCATTGAAAGCCGCCACTACCTCATACAGTGCATTGGGTGCGATCATATCGTCATGATCCATCAGCACAATGATCTCGCCGTCTGCCAGCTTCAATGCCACATTGGTGTTACCGGAAATGCCGCGGTTTTCCTTTAATCTTGCCCACTTGATTCTTGGATCCTGATCCGCATATCTTTGCAGTGCACGGCACAATTCTGCATTCATACCACTGCCATTGGCAATGCATAGCTGCCAGTTGGAATAGGTCTGTGCCTTCACAGAAGCGACCATTTGTTTCAGATACGGAATGGGCGTATTATACGCCGGTACCACAATACTGACAAGAGGCGCATAGTCAAACTGATGTACTTTTTGTTCTCTCAGTTCTTCCTCTGTTGCTTTGTGCTTTTCATACCAAATCTGATAATTTTTATTATCTTCATCCAGCAATTTGTTTTTTGCCTTTCGGAAAAATGCCTTCTTATCCTCAGACTTAAAGAAGGATTCAATTTTAAAGCGCAGGGATTTCTCATATTTTTCCTGATCAATCAGTTTCTGCACATCGATCTGGGCTTCCAGTGTATCCACCGGTTCCTCTTTTCCTTCTTCTATTTCCTGAAAGACCACCTTCAACGGATTGCCGTTGCTAACCGGTATCTGTAAATACGTACCAAACAGATCCAGCTTTCTGTCATTAAACAAGGTCATACCTACATCCGGTCTTCTGGTATGCAGAAACGTGCATGGCACCAGTTTTCCATCCTGATCATAAATCAACGGTTCTACCGTATTCTTTGTATCTGTGGGAATGGCCCATCCCACTGCATTCACATTGCCGTCCTTGTAGAACAGCATATCAAAACAGTAATTCATGAAATTCCTCCGACTTCATTTCTTTTCATTATGATAGATATCATGGCAAAATGTTCTTTTGCCTTCTCTGTTTACAAAATTACAACTTATATGCATCGCAGACTGTTTCCACATCACCAAACATCCTGACGGTCCCACCGTCTAACCAGACCACCCGGTTACACATCTCCCGTATCTGCTTCAGACTGTGAGAAACAAACAACACTGTAGTACCACCACTCATCAGTTCCAGCATTCTTGCATGACTTTTTTCCTGGAAATTCTCATCTCCTACGGAAAGAATCTCATCTACAATCAGAATCTCCGGATTGACTACCGTGGCAATGGAAAACGCCAGCCGCATCAGCATACCGGAGGAGTAATTTCGAATGGGCATATGGATGAAATCTCCCAGTTCGGAAAATGCCAGAATTTCATCATACTTTTCATATAAGAATTCCTTGGAATATCCCAGTATGGCACCATTTAAGAAAATATTCTCCCGTCCGGTCAGATCATAATCAAATCCTGAACCCAACTCTAACATGGGAACAATATTGCCGTACCGCACTACATTTCCTGTAGTGGGCTTCATAATCCCGGAAATAATCTTCAAGATGGTACTCTTTCCCGCACCATTTCTGCCGATGATTCCGATGACTTCCCCCTTCTTCACTTCAAAATTCACATCATGAAGTGCCCAGAATTCATTATACTGTACTTTTCCCCTGAGTGTCTGTGTCACCAGTTCTTTGATACTTGTAATTTTGTCGTTACTCATCTTAAACCGCATCGACACATCCTGCACCTGAATCATCAGGTCACTGTCCTGTTTCTTTTCTTCTATCTTCATTCAAAGCACCCACTTATTCTGCTTCATTTCCTTTCACACGGACTGCCCTCTGGCAGTCCGCTCTCTGCATCTTGCAGTTTAAATATACAGGATAAACTTATCCTGTGTCTTTTTGAATACAAATGCACCAAATGCCAGCATACCAAATGACCACGCTGCGCAAATCACATACTCCCGCAATGCCGGTGAGCATCCGGAAATGATAATGCTGCGCATAAATTCAATATAATGATACAATGGATTTACACGGATCACTTTCAATGTCACCTTAGAAAGCAAATTATCTGCCCCTTCCAGAATGCTGATGGGATAGATAATGGGTGTGGCATACATCCACATGGTAGACAATACTCCCCATAAAAACTCCACATCATGGAAAAACACCATCAAACTGGATAGTAAAAAACCCATTCCAATCGTAAAAATAATCAACAGCACCAGTGCAATGGGAATCAACAACACTGCCCATGTCAAGTAAAGATGATCTGCATTGCCCAATCCATAGATCAGTGTGACTAGTAAAAGCGGCACCATGGAAAGCACCAAATTGATACTGGCTGACAACACCTTGGTAATGGGATAAATATACTTTGGCACATATACCTTGGTGATCAGGGAAGCATTGCCGATGATGGCACGAAGTGCCTGATTGCAACACTCATTAAATCCACTGAACATGACAATACCAGTCAACAAATAAATACTGTTGGAAAACACCATATACTGCACCACCATCATCAAAAGGGGATTCAGAAAACTCCAAAACACACCCAACACAGAACGCTTGTATTTAATTTTAAAGTCACGGGACACCAGCTGTTCAATAAGAAACTGATACTTCTCTATGGTATGAATCAGATAGAGTCCTTTGCTCGGTTTACCTGTTTTGTCACACTGTAGCAAATGCGCCATATATCCCGCCAGTACCACCATCAGTAGGATAAATCCATACACCGCCCCATTGCCAATCTGAGATGCCTGAATCTGTTTCCATGCAATCAAAATAATAAGAATGCCATAAATCAGACAAAATCCAAAAACACCTGCACAGATTTTCTTCAAATCATATTTGTTACGTTTCATAGTTTAACATTCCTGATTTTTATTCAAACTTAAATGTATCCTTTAATCCAAGCCACTTCTGATCCTTTTCAGAAAGAATCAGTTCCATGCCTTGCTCAATGGGCCATTCTACGCCAATTTCCGGATCGTCCCATTTTAAACCGCCTTCATCACCTGGATGATAAAAGTCTGTTACTTTATAAGCAAATTCTGCCTCGTCAGACAATACCAAAAATCCATGTGCAAAGCCCTCTGGAATGTAGAACTGTTTCTTATTCTCAGCAGACAATACCACACCAAACCATTTTCCGTAAGTAGCAGAGCCACCTCTTAAGTCCACCGCCACATCAAATACCGTACCTCTGATGGCACGTACCAGCTTTCCCTGTGGGAACTGTTTCTGAAAATGCAGTCCTCTAAGTACACCTTTCACAGACATAGACTGGTTGTCCTGGACAAATTTCATATCCAATCCTTCTGCCGCAAAGTCATTATAGTTATAGGTTTCCACAAAATAGCCTCTTTCATCCTGAAAAACAGTGGGCTCAATGACACACAATCCTTCAATTTCACATCTTGTTACTTTAATCTTTCCCATGTTTCCTCCTTGTATTAACCTGTTCCTCCAAAATCATTATAGCATAAAACCCTTCAGTTTCAAGCAATTCTTCCTGGCTTGAAACAATTCTTCTTATTTCTCTATTGTTCCCGATTCCAGCTTCTTCCAATATCCCTTGTCCATGGTACACCATCTGACCAGTGCCTTTGGTAGTTTCTGATACTGTTTTCCCATCCGAAAACCCAGATATTTACAACCGCTGATATAGACCAGCTTCGGTATCAGATACCATTTTCCTTTGGAAACCAGATACTGGACAGTGGATTTGACCATTTTGATACCTTCTCCTTCTGCCGGAAGAGAAGCAAAAATGACTTCATAATCCTTCTGTGACACCCCATTGTCAAAATTACGGTGAAACTGCTGCAATCCGGTATAGTTGTGGGAATGGATGACCATCGCTTCTGCACAATATACAATGGCATATCCTGCACCAATCACCTTGGACGCATACACCATATCTTCATTGAAAATCGTCTGAAGGGGAAATCCTCCCAACGCTTCATACACACTTCTGCGGTAAGCAGCACACACATCGGAACAAAAGTAAGTCTTAATGCCCAGTCTGTCCAAATCTTCCTGTGTCTTGATCTGACTTTCTCCTGGATAATTAAACTGCCTACTATACTGCTCGATCAGATTACAATCTTCTGCCGGCAGCTGTCTGCCATAGACAGAAGCCACTTTTGGATCCGCAAAGCAGGCGGCAATCCGTTCTGTCAGATGTTCATCTGCCGGCACCGCATCCTGTGTCAGAAACAACACCAGATCACTGTCAGACATTTGTACCCCCTGATTTCTGGTGCCGCCATGGTCAAATTCATTTTTAGAAATGTGGGTGACCTGTAGCTGTGCCAATACCGGGTACTGTTCTGGGTGATAGTGTGCTTTTTCTGTGTTGAGTACAATAATTTTGTGAATCGGATATACCTGGCGGGCGAGCATTTCCAATAAACGAATATACTTCTCATCCGGATGATATGTGGGGATGATCACATCAATTGAAGGCGACATACGTTTTTCCATCCTTTACTGACAATGACGATACAGACGATTCACTGCACTGAACAGTGCCTTCAAAGAAGCACGGGTAATGTTGTGACTGGTACCCACGCCAAAGGTCGTCTCTCCTGTTTCCAAGTTCATACACTGCACATAAGCAGCCGCTCTTGCTTCAGAACCTTCATCCAATGCATGCTCTGTATAGTCCAGCACGCGTAACTTCATACCGGTCAGTTCCTGTAGACAGTTGCGCACTGCATTCATGGGACCGGTACCTGTTCCTTCCATTACAATGACTTCTCCATCTTTTTTCAATGTCAATGTCACATTGGTACAATCTTCTTTCTGCTCTTCCTCTCCCTCATCTGCTTCTGCAATGACACAATTCACCAGACGATAGGGACTCTTGGCAAAAATATACTCCCGTTGAAACAGTTCATATACCTTTTCCGGTGACACTTCGCCAGTCTGCTCTGCTACTTTCTGCACCACATCCGCAAATTCCCGGTGCATCTTCTTGGGCAGCTGATAGCCATAATAAGTATCCATCACAAATGCCACACCACCCTTACCGGACTGGCTGTTGATGCGGACAATTGGTTCATACTGTCTGCCAATGTCAGATGGGTCAATGGGGAGATAAGGCACCTGCCAATGTTCGCTGCCCCGTTCTTTCATAGCCTGCACTCCCTTATTGATGGCATCCTGATGAGAACCGGAAAAGGCGGTAAACACCAGTTTCCCCGCATACGGATGTCTTGGGTGAATCTCAATCCTGCAACATCTCTGGTATACGTCAATCAGTTCATTGACATCATCCAACGCCAGTTTTGGATCAATACCCTGAGAAAACATATTATATGCCAGATTCACAATATCCACATTACCGGTACGCTCTCCATTGCCAAACAAGGTTCCTTCCACTCTGTCTGCTCCTGCAAGCAGTGCCAGTTCTGCTGCTGCCACACCAGTGCCTCTGTCATTGTGAGGATGGACGCTGACTACCACAGACTCTCTGTTGTCCAGATGCCCGATCATCCATTCAATCTGATCCGCGTATACATTTGGCGTATTCATCTCCACAGTAGAAGGCAGATTGATGATAAGCTTATGCTCCGGATCCGGCCCCCACTCCTGAATGACCGCGTTGCAAACCTCTGCCGCATAGTCTAACTCTGTTCCAGTAAAACTTTCTGGGGAATATTCCAGAATCACCTCTCCGGCAAACTCATCCAAGTGGCTCTTTACCATACGGGTACCGTCAATGGCAATCCGCTTGATCTGCTCTTTATCCATATGAAATACCACATCGCGCTGCAAAGTAGAGGTAGAGTTGTAGATATGTACAACCGCTTTTTTGACACCCTCTAATGCTTCAAATGTTCTGGTAATCAAATGATCACGACACTGTACCAATACCTGAATCACCACATCATCTGGAATCAGATCCTGTTTCACCAGTTCTCTTAAGAAATCAAACTCAATCTGAGAGGCAGCAGGAAATCCTACTTCGATTTCTTTAAATCCAATTTTTACCAGCAGTTTAAAAAATTCAATCTTCTGTTCTACTGTCATAGGCTCAATCAATGCCTGGTTGCCATCACGCAGGTCTACGCTGCACCATATGGGAGCGTGCTCGATTTCCCGATTGGGCCACTGACGCTGTGGATAATCTACCACCGGATTTCTCTGGTATCTTTCAAAATTCAACATTTTATCGTTCTCCATTCTTTTCACAAGCCCTAAGGGCATACCGTTTTAGTATAACACACTTCAAATGCACTGTAAAGGCAATGGATTATCTATTTTTCTGTCCCGGAACATACCCGCCTACATACAAAAACAACAGCCAGGTCACACCAAACCAAAACCAGGTCGTAGGATTGCTGAACCAGGTAGAAAAAAATGAAAGCAGCAAATACATAGTCATCTGTCCATAAAACAACTTTCCCACCATGCTCAAACTCACCATC
>ONWL01000147.1 GCA_900321525.1 uncultured Eubacteriales bacterium | reverse complement strand
GTGGCAAAATACGAGTATATTCAGACGCATGACTTACGCATCCCCACACAGGGCTGGCAAATGTCTGCTTTAAATGATGCTTTTCACATTTATCAGAAACGAATACAGGAAGAAGCACAAAGTCCTCACCAAACCGCTGCCTGTTATCGATATTTGAAGCTATTGTGCCAGGCCGCCGCTGCAGAGGATACACAAAGTTATTTGAAACTATTGGCAGAGCAGGCACAGACGGATGAATCTCTGTCGGCTTCTGAAAAATACAGCTATGGGTTATACTACTCCTACATGATTGCAAGCAATGTGATACCGGAAACCGATGACTGGCGAAATACAGCTGCAAAAAATCTATTGAATAGCAGATTGTCTCTGGCCTTATTGGAAAGCACTTCAGAAAATGACTTTCCTTCTTATGACCGTCTCTGGAAAGATGCCTATAATAAACAGGCCATTTCCGAATACCAGATTTCTCATGAAATCCCCCTTTTGGTCACAGAAACCCAACATACAGACAGTTTATTCTGGCATGCCCTGTTTTCCGCTGTTCCCCTGCTGTTATGGTTGCAAATTCCTCTGGTTTTTCTGATGGGCGGAATGGTTTCCTATGAGCGGGAACACGGACAGCTGTCTCTGCTTTTGACCTGTCCGGTGAACCGCAGCAAATATTTTCTGGCAAAAATTGTGACTATATTTTTGCTCTGTATTGGACTGATTGTTTGCGCATTCCTTTTGTTTCTGCTGTTGGCAGGCATACTCTTCGGCTTTCAGGATTTATCCGCACAGGCTTTGTATGTATATGACGGGCAGGTGATTTCCTTTGGCACGATTTTATTGCTGCTTCGGCAGTTCCTGTTTGCCTGCCTGTCCCTGTTTGCCTGTGGTTCCTTTGTGCTATTTTGTTCCACACTGTTCCGACACACCACACTGGTATGGCTTTCCGGCTGTATCTATGCATGGCTCACACTAACCGTTGGCTGTCAGACGAACCGACACCACTGGCTGACCCACACCATCTGGCATTGGGCAGATTTATCTGGTATTTTGATGCAAGAAGGAACAGATGCTTTTTACAAAGCTCTGTTCCTCCTGATACTCCATATGCTTATATGTTTGTCTGGCTCCTGGCTATTATTTTGCAGAAGACAGTCTGATCTGTAAGCAGATTATTTTTTAGTTCTCTTTTTCGGACTCTCTTCTATTATGAGAGATGGATAACAGCTGATATATCTGCGTCTGAATCTGCGCCAGCGAAGTCCAACCCCATCCGTTCTAGCTTTCTTCATATCGTCTGTATCCTGGTACAGTGTATCCTGATACAGACTCTGATAGAAGGCCAGTACATCTGCCCTCTGGTCTTCTGACATTTCATGTCTGGAGAAGTAGGCTTCTTTTACCAATGACTGAAACTGCCGCAAATCCGCCCCGTCCAATCCAGAATACTCTTTCTGAAATGTCTCTTCTGTCGTATCTACTGTCACACTCCGTCCTGCTTCCTTCGTCATTCCTGTAGCATACTGGTATGCCGCCAGAATGGCCAACCGCACATTCTTCTGCCGCATCCTGGTCAATCGGCTTCCAAGCAGATACGCACTTCTCTTCTGTACAGCCATACGTATGAGTACACACAACAAGACCAATCCTACAATGGAACCTACAATCCGAAGCAATGTAATCCCAATGTGTCCCGATGTTCCAACCATCGGTTTGCCATCATCATCATATAAAATGTCTCCATTTTCATCTGTCTCCAGTTCCCTGTCTCCCTCCAACGTCTGGAACTCTGTTCCGGCAATGGTTTCCTGTTCTCCATCTGGCACAACAGTGGTCATCTCCGTCTGTCCTTCTTGTGTTCCGTCTTCTTCTGCAGAAGGTTCTGCCGGTACTGTTTCTTCCCGTCCTTCCGGCTCTTCCAGCGTACCGGAAATCAACTCTTCTGATCCCTGGCTGCCAGGTGTCACATCCACTGGTACCCATCCAAAGCCGGTAACATAAATTTCACACCATGCATGTGCCTTATCATCTTCAATCAATGTGGTCACACCTGCCTGTAATCCATCCATACTGTAACCTTCCACATATCGGGCAGGCACACCTGCCATACGAAAGAGCATGGTGGCTGTAGTGGCAAAATGGACACAATATCCCTTCTGCTGTGAAAACAGGAAATAGGTGATAAAGTCTGTCCCCTTTGGAGTCTTACCAGGAAGCAGAGAATACTCTGCCCGTTCATTCAGATAAGATACCACCTGATATGCGATTTCTTTATAGGTATTAGGTCCATTCATATGCCCCTGTAAATACCGATTCCAGTTTGCCTGTACATCTGCCAAAGCCTGTCCCGGTACCTGCAAATAATGGTCATCGACAAACTGTTCGTACTCTACAGTTGCCTCCTCACTGCCATTTGAAAATGTAATGGTATCATACCGGCCCGTCACATTTTCCCCTACCAGACCGAACTGGTCCAACAGCCAGGAAGGATCTGCCAGCGCCGTCACATAAGAGGCATTGCTGCCCAGTCCCTCTGCCCAGCCATAAACCGGGACAGAAGTACCAAACCGGGAAGCCTGTGCAAATCCCGGCAGATAACTGTACTCTGACCTTGCATGCAGCAGGCGTACCTGCATTTCTGCCGATAAGACCACCCTTCCACTATCCCTGGCACTGTCCATATGACTGAGTATTGCATACTCCGGCGCAATGTAAGTGTCCTCTTTCACCGTCCATGTTCCTTCTCCCAGACGTACCTGTGCCCAGTCCTGCAAGGCGATCTGCTCCCAGTGATCTCCACCATACAAACCAGCCGCAAACCCCTTAATCAACACGGTACCACTGTAATCCACATCTGCGGTAATGGATAAATCCACCTGCTGCTTGGAAGAAATGGATTGATAATCCCCTAACGTACCCCCATTGATTCCCATAGAACCTTTATCTGTCAAGGAAAACTCAAACCGCTCCCAATCATTAATAGTAAAATCCCGTATATTTTGTTTCCATTGATCCGTCACATCCCGGTATTCCTCAATCTTCGCATAAACCGGATTCAGCAACAACAAACTTACCGCCAAAATAACACCTGCCGCAAGCAATATCACAACAGAACTTTGCAGCTGCATTTTCTGCTGTAACCCCTTTGCAGATTCCACTCGAGTAGCCACCGTAAAAACAGGCTGCCTGTCACTACAGCTGCCCATGACACCTGCACCAATCAGTCCAAACAGCTGTAACAATACACTTTCCGTAGAAGGCATCAGTCCAATCAGCAGGATCAGCAGATCCATCAATACTGCCAATAGCAATGGCATGGAAATTTTCCGTAATACCAGGATAGAGATTCCCAGCAATGCCACCAATCCCAAGACAATCATCAACACTGCCAGCTGTATTGCCTGTCCATTCACCGCCTCTGCCGATATCTCTTCCGGCAGTGCAAAAAAATACTTATCTACCCCTACTCCGATACAGTTCCATATATAGAGAAATCCTGTCTTTAACTGGGTATGAAATAAAATCCCATATCCAGCCAAAAAGGCAAGTAATACAATCAGTCCTGCACCATACCATTTTCTGCTGCCAAGCAGCAGTGTAACTGCCAGACTGGCAAGAATCACAAATAACCAGATGGTTGCTTTTTGCAATTCTATATGAAATGCATCTGTCAGTGCAAGTACCATTCCACTGGTTTCAAACACCAGATACAACCAGCCAAATACCGCCACCAGAATGGCTTTGAATGTGCTGGGCTTTTCCCTCAATCCTCTGGCTCTGTTGGTCAGAGACACACTGATTCCCGATTCTTTCAATCTTTCCCCTTCTTTCTCTTCTTCCTGTTTGCTTAAATCAGCCAGTGCCGATGCAATACCAATTCTTCCCCTTCTTTCTCTACAAGCAATTCCATCTTGTTTGTTTCAAACAATGCCTGTAAACTGTCCATATTTTCATTGGTCAGACAAACTACCGTATATTTCTGCGCCAAAGGCGAAATAGACAATTGTTCCATCTGTTCTTCATTCACCTGATCTGTCAAATAGATACAATGGGCATATCGGTCATTCGGGTACAGCTCTTCATATGCACATACCATCGGTTCTTCCTCTTCCGGTGCAATGCCTGCAAAAACAGATTCAATGCATGGCATCAAATCCTCTTCCTCTGTGAGGGACAGCTTTTGCGGTTCTCCTTTCGGTGTTCTGCACACCAGATCACTAGGACAATCATTTTGCAGCATAGACCAGCACAACGACAACGCTTCTGAAATCATCTGCTGCAATACCCACGGTTCTGCCACATGAAAGCTTACCATCACCACCACCGGATGCAGCAGCGGCTTAGACAACTCCTTCACTAGCATCGTATCTTTTGCCACGCTCAACTTCCAATGCACCTGCTGCATGCGATCTCCCGGCTGATACTCCCGCACCTGAAATACCTCTGCCGGATCACTGCCCTTTTCATGAGAATCATACAGATCACAATCTGCCAAAAAAGCTCTGACCTGATTGCTCACTTCCATCGAAATCGGTTCCAAAGAAGGACGTATTCCGGAATTCGTCA
>ONWL01000082.1 GCA_900321525.1 uncultured Eubacteriales bacterium | reverse complement strand
ACCTCCATGTGCCTACAGTGTCACCCGCTTGCAAATTCCCGCAGACTTTCGCAATACAAGTGTTCCTTCTATTTCCCGTTCTACTCCCTGACTTTCCCCTTCTATCATCTTGATCATCAAATCTGCAGTGGCCCTGCCCTGATAATCAATCGGATTCTTGTAAGTTGTCAAAGAAGGATTGTAATACTGCGCCAACTCCACATCATCAAAGCCCACCACAGAAGTATCCTCCGGCACCCGAATGCCCGTGGCCGCCAATGCCTTCATACATCCAATAGCGCTTAAATCATTGGCCGCAATAAACGCATCCGGTACTGGCTTCTTATCAATGCGGATATACGAAATCACCGCATTATATGCCACCTGTTCCTCAAACCAGCCAGTAATCACATTCTCCTCCTCTGTATACGGAATGTGATATTCATCCATGGCCGCAAAAAAACCACGCTTTCGTTCCTGGCTGTCATAAGCATCTGTGGCACCATCAATAAATACAATATTTTTATGTCCAAGTCCAATCAAGTACTTAGTTAACTCATATCCAGCATAAAAAGAATTAAATACAATACTGCTGATATATTTGCTGCTGTATTTTCGGTCCAACAAAATGGCTTTGACCTGATTCTTTTCCATGACATGCAGATCTTCTTCTGTCACCCGATCTCCTTCAAAAATAATCACGCCATCATATGCACCACCCAGAATACAGTTCATAATCGCCGCCCTGTCTCTGGTCACCACAAAATACATCACATATCCGTACTTGCTGAATCCATCACTCATAGAATCCATCAAGTCGTAAAAATAAGAACCACGCACACTGGAAGATACAAAAGCAACCGTCTTTGTCTTGTCTGCCTTTAATCCTCTTCCACTGAGATTTGGTATATAATTCAAACGCTCGGCCACTTCTAATATATGTTCTTTCGTGGTCTTACTGACCAGATGAGAATCATTCAATGCATTGGACACCGTTGAAATCGCCACACCTGCTTCCTTTGCCACATCTTTGATCGTTACTTTTCTCACTTCGTACCCCTACTCCGCTTCATAACTCGTCTGATAAATTTATAAAATGGTTGCAATCACTTTTATTCTACCATGTTTTTTGATTTTTTCAAGTCTTTCCCCATTCCAATGCACACACAATTCCCTGATCATGCAATGAGATATATTCTGACAAAGGCTGTTTGAATAGATGTTCTTACTCCATCTATTTATTCTTTCCGTCTGCATGTGCTACGTTCTACAAGATAGCTTTCTAACTGTACAACTTCTCCCTGCTCCTTTTTCTGAATCATATCCATCAGTTTGTTGACAATCAATTCTCCCTGTTTTTCAAAATTGGTATGAATGGTTGTTAAACTATACCTGTAAAATCCACTCTGTTCCACATCATCACACCCTATGATACTGACATCCTCTGGCACCCGATATCCTTTTGCCATCAAAGCATTGATACAGCCAAACGCGCTTAAATCATTTGCTGCAAAAATAGCATCCGGCAGATGCATGTCTGTGCGTTCCAAGTAAGCAATCATATTGTGATATGCCAGGTCACGGTCAAATCCGCCATAGATCACATCTTCCTCTGCGATGCTCACACCAGCCTCTTTTAATGCTGTATAAAATCCGGCCGTACGCCCTTCGCTGTCATAGTTGTGTGATGCCCCCTGTATGTATGCCAGCCGCTTGTGTCCCAACCGCAACAAATACTCTGCTGCAATTCTGCCTTCTCCATATGCATCAAACAACAAACTGGCTGTGCTGGTACCATATATTTTCCGATCCAAAAACACCACCGGAAACTCTGCTCTGCTGATTCGTTCTGTGTCTTGTTCGTCAATATGTTCGCTTAATATGGCGGCACCATCCAGAAAACCTCCCAGCATATGAGAAACCATCACATCATGCTGATCGGAAATAGTCACATTCAATGTAAGACCTCTTGACTTGCAGGCAGCCGCCATGGAGTCAATCAAAATCCCATAATAATCACCTCTTGCAGAGGAAATAAAGAGTCCAATGTTACCCGTTGACTTCTTCCGCAGATTGCTTCCATACAAATCTGGTACATAGTTCATCCGCTTGGCAACACTCTGTACATATGCTCTTGTCTCACTGCTCAAAATTCCCTTGCCGCTAAGTGCATGGGAAACGGTTGTAATGGATACGCCAGCTTCTTTTGCCACGTCTTTTATTGTTACTCGTTTCATGTTTCCTCCATGTGAAGCTTTTCCATAAAATTATACACAAAAAAATCCAAAGTGCAAGTAAAATGATAAGAAAAGAATTCTGCAAACGCAAAATTTCTGCGCCGAGTACGGTTGCATATGCAACTTTTTCTCCTCGCACGAAGTCACATCCTTGTGTGGAGCACTTTTTGTGTAATAGAAAACTCCTATTACACAAAAAAGGCGGTCAGCTTTCGCCGGCCGCCCCTCCTTTTCACATATCTTATTCCAGAATCAAATTATTCATAATCGTATTCTGCACAGTAATCTGCCCACTGTTCTTCGTAAGACTCACGAACAGTGTCCAGACCAGCTGCTTTCACCTTGCTGCGGAATTCTTCTACTGCTGCTTCTACATCATCAACCAAACCTGCCTGTAATGGTGCCAGATATTCTCTCATCACATCAGATACTGCTGTTCTCTCAGCAGAATAAGAGCTGTAATCTTCTACAAAGCCATCATAGATATTGACTGCAGGATATTTGCACTCCTCTGCTAACTTAGCATACTTGTCAAAATACTCCTGTAACTTCACGTCAGTTGGCTGCTGTAACTTCATCTCGCCATTTCTCAGATTCCATGTGTTGAATCCTTCGTAGTTAAACTTATCAGACAGGTTCTTGTAGAAACCATCTTCATCAATCTCATAGTGGGTACCTTCAATACCATACTGAATCAGTGCATTTAACTCTGGGTCTGTCATTAACAAATCCAATACCATCAATGCTCTCTCTGGATTCTTGGTTCCGCGTACAATTGCAGTACCGTTCTGGGTTGCATGTCCTGGATAGATGGCACCTGTTACCTCACCGTATGCGATGTACTCAGATTCCCATCCTTCGCCTGCATCTTCAAAATCATTGATTGCTGTGATCTGCTTGTTTGGATTCATACCGGCAACCTGTGCCACGCACAAACCATTCTTATAAGATTCAGAGTTATTGGTATCAGACAGTGCGCTTCTAGACCAGTAGCCTTTTTCTGCCCAACGCTTTGCAATCTCACAATCTTTTACAAAATCATCAGAGAACCAGTAGTCATATACTTCAGAGGGACTGTCATTGTCTGCTGCCAGACCATAATCTAAGCCTTTTACATTTACCCACGGATACTGCAGACCCAAAATTGCTTCTGCTGCATCAAAGGCATCCTGTGTACCGGTAGATTCCTCGGTGGTCACTGCCAACAGCTGCTGCTGTGGATAAGCCTCCTTGATTCCATCCATATATTCCTCAAAATGCTCAATAGAATCCGGAACCGGCAGATTTAACTCTTTTCTCAGATCCTCACGATAGGTAATTCCCTTAGAAGTATACTCAGCCTATGTATTGGGGATCGCATACAGTTCTCCGTTGGAACGGCACATATTCAATGCATCTTCGGAAATCTCATCTAACAGATCCGGTGCATAGGTTTCCATCAGGTCATCCAGTTCTACAAATGCGCCGGATGCAGATAAGATTCCATAATCTACCCAGTTTGCAACATAAATCAGATCAGCTGCTGCTGTTGTCACTGTCAGGTTATACTTCTGGTTCCAGTCTGTCCAGGTGGAAAACTGCATATCAATTGTTGCATTAACTTTGTCTTTCAAAACTGCATTGATTGCATCTTCTACTGCCACTTCATCTTCCGGTGCATCGCCCATTACATAAAATACCAGATCCACTGGTGCAGATGTATCCACTGCCTCATACCATGCGCCTGTACCAGCCGCTTTTGTTTCTCCTGCTTCTTGTGTTTCTGCTGCTTTTGTGTCAGCTGCTTTGGTTTCTGCCGGCTTGTTGTCCTTATTTCCGCAAGCTGCCATAGAAACCAGCATCGCACCACACAGTAACAAACTCATAATTTTTCTGCTTTTCATAAACATCCTCCTATGAAATAAATACTTTTTTCGCAGCTGTTTTGTATGTTCCTGCTCAAAAACAGCTACATACTCTATCATAAGTAACCTCCTCGTTACCTATAATCATACTACATGGTTTCCATTAACCCTTAACCGCTCCTACTGTAATGCCGGATACAAAATATTTCTGTACAAACGGATAGAACAGCAGCACCGGACCGGTTGCAACAACAGACATCGCCAGCTTTACAGACTCGGTTGGCAGATCTTTTGTGGAAATGCTGGAATTCTGTGCCATCTGCTTCAATGCAGTGGATGCATTTAACATATCATATAAGTAGAACTGCAGCTCCCAGGTAGAACTGTCGGTACTGAACATGGATGAACGATACCAGTCATTCCAATATCCCAGTGCCAGGAACAATCCAACGGTTGCAAGTCCTGGTCCTAATACCGGCAGTACGATCCTGGTAAAGATGGTCAGATGCCCTGCGCCATCGATCTTGGCGGATTCTGTGATGGCATCCGGTACCGAACCGGTCACATACGTTCTCATCAGGATGACCAAAAATGGGGACATCAATGCCGGGAACCAGATGGCAAATGTACTTCCCTTCATGCCCAATACATTGGCATACATCAGGTACCATGGGATCATACCGCCTCCAAAAATACTGGTAAAGTAGATCAGGAAGGATACGGTGTTACGGTACTTGAATTCCTTTCTGGAAATCACATATGCGGTCAACGTGATCATCAACAAGCCAAGGAGTGTACCAAGACCAGTATAGTAAATGGTCATCTTATATGCCTGCAAAATATCTTTTGGTGCTTTAAACACCGTCTGGTATGCAGAAATGGTAAAGTTCCTCGGCAGCAGACTGTAACCTTCTACCAGAATGGTTCTGTTATCGGAAAATGAACCGGACAAAATCATGATAAATGGAACCACACAAATGACGGAGCCTAATGTCAGCAATGTGTATGTAATAATCTCAAACGTTCTGGTGGCTGCACCCTTTTTGATCTTTGTACCAGAAACATTTCCATTCTGTTCTTTCTTACTCATTGTTCCAACCGCCTTTCCTTAGAATAATGCATACTCGGAATTCTTTCTCTTCACAAGCCAGTTCACTACAACGATCAGGATAAATCCAAATACCGACTGGAACAAACCGGCTGCAGTACCAGGTCCGATGCTCAACGGCTGTGTCGTCGTAATACGATATACATACGTATCAAAGATATCAGTTAAATTATACAGCAGACCATTCCGTCCAACCATCTGATAGAACAACTCGAACTGACCCTTCATAATGCTTCCCAGTGCATACAGCAGCAGGATGATAAAGGTAGGCTTCAGCAGCGGCAGGGTAATGTGCCGGATCTGCTGGAATACGTTGGCGCCATCTACTCTGGCTGCCTCGTACAATTCCGTATCAATGCCCATGATGGTGGCCAGATACACGACCATACCGTATCCGATGTTCTTCCAGATATAAAATGCGGTGATCAACAGCGGCCAATATGCCGGCTTGTTGTAAAAGTCAATCTTGGAACCGCCTAACTTGGTGATCAGGTTGTTCACCAGACCGTAATCAAACTCGAACAAGTTATATACCAATACGTTCAAGATAACGAATGAAACGAAATATGGCATAAACATCAATGTCTGGGATGCTTTCTTAAACCACTTCACAGTCACCTGGCTGACCAGGATGGCGAAAACAATCTGCAGTGCATTGCCAATGAAGATAAATACCACATTGTATGCCACGGTATTGCGGATCAACCTTGGCAGATCGCCTTTCCACAGATACTCAAAATTCTTAAACCCATAAAACGGGCTTGCCCACAAACCGTCACGGAAATTAAAGTTAGTAAATGCAAAATAACTTCCGATCATGGGCAGATAGTTGTTGATCAGGAAATAGATGACTGTAGGAACCAGCATCAGGAACAACACTTTGTTCCGTTTCAGTTCTGCCAGAAATCCGTGTTCCTTATACAGTTTCATCTCCCGCTTTTCCATCACCTTGATCATCAGATATACCACCAGTGTCACTACCAGCAGTACATATACCACAGGAGAAAGATGGATGACCGATGCGCCGATCTGTCCGTTTGCAAACATCACATAACCGATCAGTGCAATAGAAAGAATGGCGCTGAACAGCATTGCAGACTGTGCTGTCACATACAGGCTCAGATTGCCTTTCTTTCCTTTTTTGTTCAGTGCCACCTTCACAAGCAATGCAATGTGAAAATACACTGTGGCGATTGCCCAGATCAGCAGCAGCATGGCTGCCATACCAAGGCTTCCTTTTTTCGATTCTCCTACAAAGCCCAAAAAGTCATACACCGTATACCCAGATGCGATCTTTGCGCTCTCCTTCAATCCCAGCACCTGAATGGTTTCGGATGCATTCACTAAGATCCAATTCCAAACCGGCAGGGAACAAAGTAAAACCAATACAGATACTGCCGCTGCGATCAGTATTCCGCATTTTCTTCCGGAATATTCCTGCTCTAGCTTATTGACCAACTGGTTGTTCGTTTCCATTTTCATTGAAATCCTCCCTGTTTTTTTATATCTTTGGTTCAGGTGTCCACCCTGTCTGCGTCAGCA
>ONWL01000015.1 GCA_900321525.1 uncultured Eubacteriales bacterium | reverse complement strand
GCACCGATACAATGCAGTTCTCCTCTGGCCAGCATAGGCTTTAACATGTTGCCTGCATCCATGGCACCGTCCGTCTTGCCAGCCCCTACGATCAGGTGCAGCTCATCAATAAACAGAATGATCTGTCCATCGCTCTTGCGCACTTCCTCTAAGACCGCCTTCAGACGTTCCTCAAACTCTCCTCTGTACTTGGCACCGGCCACCAGCGCACCCATATCCAGAGAAAAGATTTTCTTCTCCTTCAGTCCTTCCGGCACATCCCCTCTGACGATTCGCTGTGCCAGTCCTTCTACTACCGCAGTCTTACCGACGCCAGGTTCTCCGATCAGCACCGGATTGTTCTTGGTCTTACGGGAAAGGATACGGATCACATTTCGGATCTCGCTGTCTCTGCCGATGACCGGATCTAGCTTCTGGTTTCTGGCTTTCTCTACCAGATCCTGTCCATACTTAGACAATGTGTCATAGGTCGCTTCCGGATTGTCACTGACCACCTTCTGGTTGCCTCTCACCGTAGACAATGCCTGTAAAAAGCGCTCTCTGGTCAATCCGAACTCCCGGAACACTTCCTTCATCTTCTGGTTTGGCTGTTTCAACATAGAAAGGAACAGATGCTCCACGGAAACATATTCATCTCCCATAGCCTTGGCTTCGTCTTCTGCATTGATCAATACCTGATTCAGTGCATTGCTCAGGTACTTCTGTCCGTTACCGGAAACTTTCACATCTCCCTCAATGACCTGCTCCACTCTATCTGTAAAATAAGGCAGCTGAATCTCCATCTTGGTGATCAGCTTGCCAATCAGACCATCCTCCTGCTTCAATAAACTGTAAAGCAAATGCTCCTGGTCAATCTCCTGATTTCCATACTCATAGGCCAGCTTTTCACAACTCTGCACAGCCTCTAATGATTTCTGTGTAAACTGATTGATGTTCATATGCGACCTCACTTTCCTATCACAACTGTTTTCCCAGACAACTTTGTCATTTTATGCTGTTTGTCTGTTCTATTGGATATACAACAATAATAACACTTTTTCTGTGTTTGTAAAGTACTTTAGAAAAATTTTATGTTCTTATTATACAATACATGATTTCGCCGCATTATTCTGATTCTGAACGATAACTGTTTGAATTTTTACTTTTTAGACATGTCTCATCTCCCTTGACTATTCCTTTCCGAAAGCATACAATGAAAGGCAAGAATATACTGGAGGTTATCACTGTTATGAATCCCACCACAACCATTGCTGCCATCGAATCCATTCGCAGCAATATACAAAAGGTTATCATTGGAAAAGAAACGGTCATAGACCTGATCTTAACTTCCCTGATTGCCGGCGGTCATATCCTGCTAGAAGATGTACCCGGCACCGGTAAGACCGTCATGGCTAAGTCTCTGGCAAAGTCTGTTTCCGGTGCATTCAGCCGGATTCAGTTCACCCCGGACCTGCTGCCCTCTGATGTGACCGGATTGAATTACTTCAATCAAAAGGCTGGTGAGTTTGTATTCCGGGAAGGACCGGTATTCTGCAACATTTTGTTGGCAGACGAGATCAACCGTGCCACCCCTCGTACCCAGTCTGCCTTGCTGGAATGTATGGAAGAAAAGCAGGTAACGGTAGATGGGGTGACCCATCAGCTGGCACAGCCATTTTTTGTCATTGCCACCCAGAACCCCATTGAAACATCTGGTACATTTCCTCTGCCGGAAGCCCAGCTAGACCGATTTCTCATGCAGCTTTCTATGGGAACCCCTTCAAAAGAGGAAGAATTGGCGCTCCTGGAACGGTTCTTGGCAGGACAACCACTGGAAACTTTATCTCCGGTCTGCACCACTGAAGAACTGATTGGATTACAGCAGGCATATCCTTCTGTTTATGTCCATCCCTCTCTTCTGTCCTATATCGCCGACCTGGTACAGGCAAGCCGCAGTCACAACCAAGTGGTCTCTGGGGTCAGTCCACGTGGCACACTTGCTTTGTTAAAGGCAGTACAGGCGTATGCTATGATTCAAAACAGAGATTATGTGATTCCAGAAGACATCAAAACCGTTGCCGTACCGGTCATGGCACATCGACTGGTCATCAACCGTGGATACGGCAGTCTTTCATCTGGCAGACAGATCATCGAATCTCTCTTAGAGACTGTACCTCTGCCCACAGAGGATTGGAGCCGCCCATGATGCTTCTCCTTCTTTTAGTGACAGCTGGTTTGCTTTATCTGTTGGAACAAGCTCTGTACCGGCATCTGTGGTGTCGAAATCTGACTGCTTCCATCCGGTTTCAAAAAGAACCAGTGGTAGAGGGAGGCACCGGTGAATTATATGAAGTGGTGACCAACCAGAAGCTTTTACCTCTGACAGTTTTAAATGTAAAATTTTCATTCCACCGGAATCTGTCTTTTTCACAGATGGAAAATACAACTGTGTCCGATTACTGCTACCGCAATGATATTTTTTCATTGCTATGGAACCAGAAAATCACTCGTACTTTGAAAATCCAGTGCAACAAGAGGGGTTATTACACCATTACCCGGATGGATCTGGTTTCCACGGATTTGTTCATGTCCACAAGATTGCTGATAAATACGGTACAGGACACCGAACTGTATGTTTACCCCGGACTGGTAGACGAACGCCGACTGGATGTGCCTTTTCGCAAGATCATGGGCACCGTCACCAGCAGGCAGTTTTTATATCCCGACCC
Source organism: uncultured Eubacteriales bacterium (assembly GCA_900321525.1). Lineage (GTDB taxonomy): Bacteria > Bacillota > Clostridia > Lachnospirales > Lachnospiraceae > UBA2942. Next base: position 10,964 of record ONWL01000015.1, on the reverse strand, counting down.
ATTCGCATTCAAAGGAATCCGGGATTATCTGCCTACCGACTCGCTTGGCAGTGTAAACTGGAAAGCCTCTGCCCATACCGGCAATCTGATGGTCAATACTTACGATTCCACTTCTTCTCAGGAAGTGATGCTGTTTCTGGATCTGGCAGATGAAACCATCTGGCAGGAAGAGGCTCTTCATGAAGAAAGTATCCGAATCGCAGCTGCCCTGGCAGTTCGCTTTCTGAATGCAGGCATTCCCATTCGTATGGTATGCAATGGACGGGATGTGGTCACTGGAGAAGTTCTGACACTGCCTGCCGGCACCGGCAGACAGCAGATTGCGGAACTGAACCGCTGCCTTGCCCGCATTGATTTGCAAAAGGAATGTGTGCCCATACAGCCGTTTCTGGAAGAAACCCTGTTTCACACATTCACAACTGTACCGCTCTCTATCGTCATCAGCACCTGCCAGAACAAGCTGGCTCCTGTGACCCTGAGACTTTCTGAAATTTCTGACATATACTGGATTCTTCCCATGCACCCGACCACGGAGCAAACTGTTTTTTCTGAGAAACGTCTGGACATCATTCCATGGATATATGAAATATGAAAGGAGGTGGTCATATGATATCACAAAAATGGATTCTGGCACTTCGACTGCTCTGTGCTACTTTGATGATGGCATGCATCTGCTGTACGGTCACTGCCTGGATTCACCCTGATCTGGCGTCCAATCTGCGGTGTCTGTATGTGGTTCTACCCATTTTGTGCTGTACCCTGATCACACGAAACAGCAGTAGCCTTTTTCTGTTTCTCGGTGCCTCCACTCTGATGACGGCTGGCACCTTTCTCCTATCTGATGCCGGTGCAGAACGTGTGCTATTTACCGAATGTACCATTGCGATCTGCGGCACGTTTTTGTTTGGAAAAGCACATCATACCGAATGTATTTTGTTGCAGCCACATGGAGCAGCTCTGGGATTGTTCATTGGGATGTATCTGGTTGGAAGCACCCAGCAGTTTTCCATACTGTGTGTTCTGGCACATTATTTTACCATTGTATTTTTGCTGATGCTGCTTCTGTATTCTAACTTGACCAACTTTCAGAATTTTGTACAGAAAAACTTCCAGTCTGCCCATCTGCCCTTTGACCGCATCCGCAGCGTCAACCGGCTGCTATTGACCGTAACCACGATTGTGACGGCATTGATTCTGTTTGCCATGCCGGTATCAGGCTTTGGTGGACTTGCTTCTCTTTTGAAAAAGGGACTTATTTTTCTGCTGCGGCCTGTGTTCGCCTTCTTGAGCCGTTTTGGTGCAGATGAATTGCCACCTGTAGAAACAGAAGCACCAGATTTTGAAATGCCACTGGCACCGGTTCCTGAATTAGAAGCAGGCGAATCCAGCATTGTCTGGGAACTGATCAGTCGCATTTTTATTGTTCTCTGTATGGCCTGTTTCCTTGCCGCACTCTTTTACCTGCTCCGGCTTTTCCTTAAAAATTATCACAGCAATTCAGAAAAAGAGGAAGACAAAGTGGAATTTCTGAACCGAAACATCAAAACCACTTCCATCAAACCGGAAGTGGCAAATGCTGTGTTGCCCCGCAGAAGTTCTGATCCGAACATACAGATTCGCAGGCAGTACAAAAAGCAGATTTTAAAAAATCAGCCTTCCACAGATGGCACTGACTTACTGAACAGGACAAACTGGAAAACACGTTTGGGAAACTGGTTTCATCCGTCCGGCACAAAATTGCCAAAAGTTTCTCATACACCCTCACAATTAGAGGAAGAGAGCGGTATATCTGATGCATTCCTGCACAAACTATATGAACAAGCCCGCTACAGCAAACAAGGTTGTACACCTGATGATGCCCGGGCATATCAGACCCATGTAAACAACCAGTCATAACTGTGCAGTTTCTTAACATTACAGAATATTCCGTACAACTGCACAAACACATAAAACAACTATATTTCAGAAATGGAGATGAAACAATGATTTCTTTATTAATTGGTACTATTCTCTGCGCCACTGACCTGTGGTGCAAGGAACAAATTGATCACAAACATCCTGCTGTTGCACGTACTCTGCACCGGCTGCCCCGCAAATTTGCCAAAGACAAGTTCCGCATTGACTGTGTCCACAACAAGGGGCTGTTCTGTAACCTGTTTGAGACCTGTCCCATGGTTTCCAAACTATTATCGGTACTGATGCTTGCTGTCGTAGCAGTAATAGGGATTCCCTGCTGTCTGTTTGGACTGGGCAGTTTTTTGACCCGTCTTGGCTTTGGATTGGTTCTTGGCGGAGGGATGAGTAACACCATTGACCGCTTCAAAAAAGGATATGTGGTAGATTACCTGAATATCCGCATCTGGAAACCGTTGCGGAAGATCTACTGTAACCTGGGGGATTTCGGCGTATTTTGGGGCTGTCTTTTGCTGCTGATTTCCTCCCTGTTTTCCGGTCGCCGCAAATAATTTCAGAAACACAGCTGAAACTTTTTTACCATCCAAAAAGCCTCTGTCAAACAGTTTTTGCAATTTCCTGCATCTGTTTCTCAGAGGCTTTTGACTTTATGAGTTTTTATTGTACGTCCATGCTGTATAAACTTTTACTTCTCTATATCATATATTATTTTGTAATCACAAATCCCGCATAAGCAGATTCCAGTCCATGTTCTGTAGAATCCAGACCTTCTACTTCTTCGAACTCTTCTACTCTCAGTCCGACGGTCTTCTTGAGAATCAGGAATACAATGGTAATGGTAATGGCAGTCCATGCAACGACCGTTATCAACCCTGTCAGCTGAATACCCAGCAGCTTGAAACCACCACCATAGAACAAACCAGTCAATTCGCTTTCTGGTGCGGAAGTCGTTGCAAATAAACCAACCGCAATGGTTCCCCAGATACCGTTGACACAGTGTACCCCAACAGCACCAACCGGATCATCAATATGCAGTACATTGTCTAACAGCCATACACCAAAGTATACCAGCAGACCTGCCACAGCACCGATCACGATGGCACCAAACGCATCTGTCACATCACAAGGTGCAGTAATTGCCACCAGACCTGCCAAAGACGCATTCAGACACATGGATACATCCGGCTTGCCGTTCTTCACCCAGGTAAAGACCATGCAGACAAAAGTTGCAATCGCCGGTGCAATGGTGGTAGTTACGAAGATAGATGCCAACTGGTCACTTGTCACTGCTGCTGCACCGTTAAATCCGTACCAGCCAAACCACAGAATGAATACACCAAGTGCACCAAATGAAATAGAGTGTCCTGGAATGGCGTTTGGTGTTACATTTCCATTCTTCTTAGAGAACTTTCCAATACGAGGACCAACCAGTGCCGCACCAATCAATGCAGAAACACCGCCAACGGTATGAATGGCACAAGAACCTGCAAAATCATGGAATCCCATCTGTGCCAGCCAGCCACCGCCCCAAATCCAATGTGCTTCAATTGGATAAATCACTGCGGAAATGACTGCGGAATAAATACAGTAAGATAAAAACTTGGTTCTTTCTGCCATTGCACCGGATACGATGGTAGCAGTGGTTGCACAGAATACAAGATTAAATACAAATCCAGACCAGTCAAATCCACTATAGTCTGTAAAAATAGAAAGACTCAGCTTTCCACAAAAACCTGCCACATCTGTACCCAGTAAGAGATGATAACCAAGGAAAATAAATACCACCGTACCAATACAGAAGTCCATCAGATTCTTCATAATAATGTTACCGGTATTCTTGGCTCTGGTAAAACCAGCCTCTACCATCGCAAAACCACACTGCATAAAAAATACCAATGCAGCACCAATCAGAAACCATACGCTAAATACAGAATCCATACTCAGTTCCTCCTCGTTAAAAAAACTAGTGCATATCGATAGCCTTATGTAAGTAACTTTTTGTGCAACAAACTATTAGAACAAGTTATTACATAAAAAGAAAAGCGCCGCACCAGACCACTTTTGTGACTGGTTACAGCGCCTTTGCTATAGTCCATATTTTAGAACTGTTTTTTTCTTTTGTCAACGGAAATTATAAAGAAAAAATAAATTTTCTGTTTTGTGAAATCTATTTTCTTCTTTTCCTTTGCTTTTGTGCATTTTTCTCATAACGAATTCCCACCACTTAAAACCAGTCCAATGATACCATACCACATCATATGATGGTCAGCACTTCAAAAGTACGATACAGATCCAATGCGCCATATCCCCATTCCTGATTGGGATATGCTCTACCGACACTGCGCTGTGCCCCCCGCACCAGATAAGCAGATGCCTCCACCGTATTCATATTGATGGAATTGTACCGGATCACCGCCCATTCTAACAACAGCGCACAGGCACCTGCCATCAGTGCAGTGGCGATACTGGTACCGGTCTGGTATCCGTAGAATCCTGCCGGTTCTGCTCCATATACCTCTACTGCCGGTGCCACCATGGTAGGTTTCACAATCCCAAATACATTAAATCCTCTTCCGGAATTCAGATAGATACTCCTGTCCCGATGCTGGTATCCTCCTACCGTCAGCACACGCACTGCATTGCCCGGCTCCGTCACAGTCACATCCGGCCAGGGACGCAAAAACACCGTATTGCCTCTCAAAAAATCCTGAATGGGAATCCACATATGAAATTCCCCTTCTGTCCCTAACCGCTGTTCCACCTGAATCTGCCAGATGCCCGGTGTGGGACTTCGAAACCGAAACTGTACCATAAAAATCCCAGACCTGTCTTCTGCCACTTCATAATCCACGGCCACCACCGTATCTTCAAATACAAAATTCAAAATCTGGCTGCTCCCCTGCCGCCCCGGCAGTTTGGGCACTGTTTCTCCGGTGGGAGATTGCAGGGTAATTTGATAAATCTCTGTAGACTGTGCCCAAAACTCCATGGTAAATCCTGTTTCCATAGGGTCTACCCGCAGTTCCACTACATCACGAGACACACCTAAATTCAACTTTCCGTAGTAATGACTGCTTCTGCCACCCTCATTTCCGGCACAGGCACAGATGATCCGCTGGGGCAGTCCGGCAATCTCCGTCAGCATCTCCGCCAGTGGACTGGTTCCGGCATGCTGCCCCTGATTGCTGCCCAGTCCAATACACAACACAAGGGGCTGTCTCCTTCTTTGCGCCAGCTGCTGCAAAAACATGACCCCTGCCATAATGTCGTTTTCCTGATAAGCCGGCACATCCTCCGGAATCTGAAAATACGTACGCAGATAGGACTTTGCCTGTTTCAGTTTCACCACTGCCAGATCTGCCTCCGGTGCTGCACCGATGAAATCTGCCCGTTCATCCTCCCCTCCTGCTGCCACTGATGCCAGAAATGTACCATGTCCCAGTTCATCTCCCGGCACATCAAGCATCCCTTCCAGTGCCGCATTGAGTTCCTCTGCCTGATACAACGTTCCATAATAAAATCCATCCGGTGGATCCAGTTCTTCTCCTGCCTGGTCCCACAGTGCCACGATTCTGGTTCTGCCGGAAGTCCTTCGAAAAACAGGGAGACTCCAGTCAATACCAGTATCCACAAATCCAATGAGTACCCCACTTCCGGACAAGGATAAGGCAGGCTGATTCTGTACATCCGTAATTCTGGACTGCTCCAGTGCGCTCCGATCCATCAGTCCATACAGCTTTGGAAAGGAATAGTAATCCACTCGGCGCAAAGCAGAACCTGCCACCAAAAAAAACGCATCTATACCCCCAGGCTGACCACGATACAATTCTGCCAAAGGAATATATTCTGTCCGGAAGGCCTCATTTAAAGGCTGAATGCAGGCTGCCTCTATGAAAATATCATTGCTTTCCACTGCCGCATTCTGCACAATAAAATCTGCATAGTCTTCCGATAAAATGATTTCATTACAGTCCATCTAAACTCTCCTGTGAACCCTGCTGTACCATTCTATGAAACCATCGAAAAAACTATGCAGATTTATTTATGCCAGATTCCAGCCGGAAGCCTTCTGTCTAATGTCTATAAACGCTTTGTAAATACCATCCTGGGCCACTAATTGGTCATGGGTACCACGCTGGGCAATTTTTCCATCCGAAATGACCAGAATCTGATCTGCAAAACGGATGGTGTTCAGCCTGTGGGCGATCACAAGCAGCGTCTTTCCTTTGACCAGTTCATTGATGGCTTCCTGGATATAACTTTCATTGTCTGTATCTACGCTGGCAGTTGCCTCATCCAAAATCACCACCGGTGCATCCTTCAAAATACATCTGGCAATGGAAATCCGCTGTTTTTCTCCACCGGACAAGGTAGCGCCGCCTTCTCCTACCCTGGTCTCAAATCCGTCCGGCAGTGCCATAATAAAGTCATAACATCTTGCCTTCTTAGCTGCCTCATACACTTCTTCTTTTGTCGCATCTGGTTTTCCCATGCTGATGTTATTGTAGATCGTATCCTGGAACAGATACACTCCCTGGAACACCATGCTAATCTGATCCATCAACTCAGCCAGCGGAATGTCTTTGACATCCACCCCTCTGAATGTGATCGTCCCCTTCTGCACATCCCAGAATCTGGCAATCAGACTGGCGATGGTAGATTTGCCGCCACCGGAAGGACCTACCAGTGCAGTCATGGAGTTCTTGGGTACTGTAAAGGTAATATCATGGAGTACTTCTTTCTCCTGATACCCAAATCCCACATAGGAAAATGCCAGTTCCGGCTCCTGTGCTTTTGGTGCCGGTATGTGCCTGGTTCCCAGATCTGGCAGCTCCGGTTCTTCTAATACCTGTTCGATTCGATCCAGGGCTGCATTCATAACTGTCAGTCTGGAACTTTCTCCATACAATGCTTTCAATGGTCCAAACAGATCAAACACAAACAACAGAATTCCGCACAAATACGCCAGAGACAACCCTCCCTGCTGCTGTTGGTACACAGACAGACCAAAGAGTACCGCAACGCCAACTGCATATAGAATGTTCAGATTCTGGGTCCATGGTGCCATCTTTCGCTCAAACCCAATGGACGTATCTTTGGAACGATTGAAATTGTTTGTCAGTTCCTCTGACTTTTCTCCCAACAGATTATAACTTTTGATCACGCCGATGCCTTCGGTAAAGGACAGCACTGCATCGGTCAGATGCTCACTCTGCTCCTGTCTGCCTGCTGCTTCTGCCAAAGACAGTTTGTTCATCTTCTCTGCAATCACAGTTGCCACAAGAACTACCACCAATGCCACCAGACCCAACTGCCAGTGCAGCCAAAACAGGAAGCATACCAACAAAATGGTAGACAGGCAGTAACTCATCATGTTAGCCAATGTACTCATGGCCACTTCTTCTACAAAGACCATATCTGTACTCAAAACAGAACTGATTTTACCGATATTTCCTGCCGTAAAATACCCCATTGGCAGTTTTCGCAAATGTCCACCCAATTCCATTCGTTTTTCTGCAAACATCATATAACCGGCTCCGCTTTGCAAACGGTCACTGCAAAAATGCACCAACGCCTGTAACACCACTGTTCCCACAAGACCCATGCCAGTGTACAGACAGGTTTTTCCAGTCAATGTTTGTTCATAAAACCCATTTAAGATCAAAAAAGCAAATACAATGGACATCTTGGATAAAATAGATTCCAGCACTGCACAAACAAAGGCCGCCTGAATTCTTCCCTTAAATTGACCGGAGAGGCGTACTATTCTCTGTATCATTTTCAGTATCATCTTCTTCCCTCCTGTTCTGCACCTACTTTCCACTCGGCGCTGTTTATATGGGCATTCCACAGTTTTTGGTATGCCGGACAACTCTGTAACAATGTATCATGTGTTCCTGCTGCCACCAGATTTCCCTGATCCATCACCAGAATCTGATCTGCATGCATAATAGACGGCAGCTTATGGGCAATGACAAACAACGTTTTCTCTTTTACCAGCTCCGAAATGGCTGCTTCCATTTTTTCTTCGTTTTCCGGATCGGCAAATGCAGTGGCCTCATCTAATACTACAACCGGCGCATTTTTCAAAATAGCACGTGCCAGAGAAATCCGTTGTCTCTGTCCTCCTGACAGCATCTTTCCTGCATCTCCTGCCATGGAATGAATGCCCTGAGGCAATTTTTCAATGAATTCCAGACACTGGGCTTTCTTGGCTGCTTCTAACACTTCCGCATCTGTGGCATCCGGCTTTCCAAGGCGGATGTTCTCCAAAATAGAAGTGTTAAACAGATACTGATCCTGTGCCACATAAGAAATCTGGTCATTTAAGGCTGCCAGACTCATGTTTTGGACATCCTGACCGCCTAATAAGATTCTGCCAGACGCCGCATCATAATAGTGAATCAACAATTTTGCCAGGGTACTCTTTCCAGAACCGGATTCTCCTACCAGCGCAGTCTTCTGTCCTGCCCTGGCAATGAAGCTGACATCATGAATGATCTCTTTGCAAACCGGCTCCTGTCCCGGCGCTGCAGGCGGAGTGGTATATCCAAACTTCACATGTTCAAAATAAGAAACTGGCAGCTTAATGTTTTTAAACCGGAAATCTGCATCTTTCCGATAGCACAGATATTCTGTCTTTCCATGCCCTCTGTAAATACAGGACTCTCCTTTTTTGATACTGACACCCTGGTGTTCATTTGCAATACTCCAGGACACCCCTTCATTCAGGCAAAACATCAGCTGTATGTATTCCTCACTGTTGGTTCCCTGCACATTCATATCCGTGTAATAATTCATTTCCCAGTCGGAAAATACCACCCCCTGTTTGGTGGTGGTCTGAGAAATCCGCCCTCTTCCCATACTGTCCGGAATGTCGATGGACACGGTCTGGGGAGAATTGGAACCTAAATCATGATACAAGGTATTCATATACTCACTGTTGCGCAATTGTTTCTCCTTCTTTCAGTTAGTTATTCCTAACTTATTTTCCGAAAAAAACTGCCTCTACAGAAGCAGTCTTTTTCACTGGCAAGTATGCACCATTATCCTTCCAGTGCCGCATATCCCCGCATTTCAATGCGAGGTCCACCGGTTCCCTCTATATATGCTTTGGTAATAGTCACCTTCCCAATGCTGTCATCCTTGGGAATCTCATACATGATATCCAGCATAAATTCCTCGATGATGGCGCGCAGGGCTCTTGCACCAGTCCCTTTCTTCAGCGCACGCTCTGCAATGGCATCCAGAGCATCCTTGTCAAAGGCCAAATCCACTTCATCTAACGCAAGCAGCTTCTGGTACTGTCTGACGATGGCATTTTTCGGCTCATTCAATACCCGAACCAGCATTTCTTTGCTCATTCCATCCAAAGTATAAATAATCGGCAGTCGTCCGATAAACTCCGGAATCATACCAAAGGTACGCAAGTCTTCAATCTGCACTTGCTGTAAAATGTTTCGGTCATTTTCATACTTATCTTTCAACTCTGCACCAAATCCCATCGAAGAGGACTTATTCAAACGTTCTTTGATGATATTCTCTAATTCCGGAAATGCACCGCCACAGATAAAGAGAATGTCTCTTGTATTGACCGTCTTTAAAGGCACCATGGCATTTTTACTGGTAGCGCCTACGGGCACTTCCACCTCTGCCCCCTCTAATAATTTTAACAATCCCTGCTGTACCGATTCCCCGCTCACATCTCTGTTTGTGGTATTGCGCTTCTTGGCCAGCTTATCAATCTCATCGATGTAAATGATACCCTGCTCTGCACGTTCCACATCATTGTCTGCATTGTCCAGAAGCTTAGATACCACGCTCTCAATGTCATCTCCGATATAGCCTGCTTCTGTCAGCGATGTGGCATCTGCAATGGCAAGGGGCACATCCAACAGCTTTGCTAAAGTTTTCACCAGATAGGTCTTACCACTTCCAGTGGGTCCGATCATCAGCATATTGGACTTTTCAATCTCCACATCATCCTGTTGTTCTTTAGAGGCAATCCTTTTATAATGATTGTAAACAGCTACGCTGATGACTTTCTTGGCATGCTCCTGCCCCACCACATAGTCGTTGAGCTTTGCATAAATCTTATGAGGCGCCGGAATGGACTTGATGTCAATTGCCGGTACCGATTCTGTTTTCTTCTCATGCTGTTTCTTTGGCGCCTCCTGCTCCTGGAACAGTTCTGCTCCCGGAAATTCCCCAAAGAAATTCATCCCATATGGAAATCCATTCTGTCCCACCTGATCAAAGGCTCTCTGCATACAATCATTGCAAATGCAGAGATTCCCCGGCATATGCACCATCTTACCTGCTTTGCTCTCCGGCCTGCGACACACATAACAGATTTCTTCCTGCGTTCCATTTTGATTTCTATCTTCTGACATGCTCTTCTTCCTTACCTGACTGGTGTTGGCACCATAATCCCTATAGGCCTCAAAATCATATTGCTTCACATAACAGGAAACACATCTGTTTTTCTGACCTTAGTACCATTATATAAATCCCTGCTCTATAATACAAGAAAATTTTTCTTACGTTTATATAAAGTAAAACAGCGGCCAAAGGCCGCTGAATCTTACCTACACACAACGGAATTATGAAAAAGATACTTAACCTCTGGCAAGACCGGTTACACCTGTTCTCGCCAATTCCAGAATTCCATACGGAGAAACCAATTCGATAAAAGAACTGATCTTTCCATCATGTCCAGTCACTTCCATCATGAGAGAATTTGCCGTCACATCTACTACCTTTGCATGGAAAATATCTGCAATGGCAATCACCTGCTGTCTGGTGTCTGCGGTAGTGGCTACCTTCACATAAATCAATTCCTTACATACAGACTCCCCTGCGGGCAATACCTTGATTTCCAGTACATCTACCAGCTTCAGCAACTGCTTCTCAATCTGCTCTAAAATCTCCGGCTCCCCACTGGTTACAATGGTCATACGGGAATATGCCGGATTTTCTGTCTCACCTACCGTTAGACTGTCAATATTATATCCACGGCGGCTAAACAGACCTGCTACACGGCTCAATAC
>ONWL01000181.1 GCA_900321525.1 uncultured Eubacteriales bacterium | reverse complement strand
AAACTGAGGAAGAAAATCAGTTGTGTATGGGTATGTTTGTCAGTGGTATTGCTGCAGCTGACGTTAAGCTGGGGGAGTTTTTTCATGACAGCGCGTGCAGACCAAAGTGGATACGGAGAAGATGCCTATTATTATATGAATTATATCCAGACCAACTATCCCAGCAGGGTAGTGGGCACGCCCAATGAAAAAGCGATGGAATCATGGCTGATTCAGGAAGTGACTGCTATGGGGTATGCACCATATACTTTTTTTACGGAGTGGGATCAATGGGGAACTCATTATGAAGGCGATGCTATTTTGTTTGAAAAACCAGGAAGAAGCAGCAGAAGGATTGTGGTAGGTGCTCATTATGACTGTGTGGATACCCATGGAGCAGATGACAATGCATCTGGTGTGGGACTGTTGTTGGAAACTGCAAAGCGGATGCAGCAGGTAGAGACCGAATATACTATTCAGTTTGCACTATTTTCCATTGAAGAGCCGGGAGCCATGGGCAGTCAGTATTATGTGTCCAGAGAGACACAGGAATACCGGGACAGTGTGGCTGTCATGATCAATTTAGATACCATTGCGGCTGGTGATAATATGTATATTTATGGGGGCAGTATGGATGAGCAGGGCAATCTGGTGCGCACCTGGGGGGCATATCAGGCACTTGCTACCGCACAGGCGCTAGGGTTGAATATGTCTTTTCATCCAGATGTAAATGAAAACTATCCAGTGCCCATTAAAAATACAGCCAGTGACCACATGGCATACGATTTCCATAGCATTCCCTATATTTATTTTGAAGCATCCAACTGGAATGGTGGAAAATTTAACAATTTCTATCAGACAGCGGACAGCAGAGTGCCAGATGGACAAATGATGCATACTTGGATGGACGATCTGGAATTTTATAATGCTACATTTCCAGGCAGGGTCCAGAATCATCTGACCAGCTATTCTATTTTATTGGATGCATTGCTACGGAACCTGGTGGAAGGCAGTACAGAGTCAGTGGTGGCACCCGTACAGTATACTGATGTGACAGAAACGGTATATGCAGTCTCTGATGTGAATGTCCGTAGTGGGGCGGGTACCGGATATGGAGTGCTTGGGATTTTGGGAAAAGATACACCGGTTCTCCGTACCGGCTATAATGGGGAATGGAGCAGAATAGAGTATGAAGGAACCACAGCCTATGTTGCAAGTGCTTATCTGAGCACAGAAGAACCAGAGACCACTATAGAGGAAATCACCGCAGAGGAAACCGGTATAGAAGAGTCTGTGACAGAGGAAAGCAGCACGGAAGCATTGACCACAGAAGAATATACATTAGAGACAAAAGAATCCGTTCTGTCCACATCGGAAGAGAAAACGGAGCAGACGGATACTAGTATAGAAGAAACTGCTTTGCCAGAGCAGGAATGGACAGAAGAGAATCGTCATACATCGTCATGGTGGATTCCGGCAGTGGTGGCAGGTGTCTGTATGGTGGCAGGTGGCGGAATTGCGGCAGGAATCATTGCCAGAAAGCGCAGAAGATAATTAGATCTATAAAATTGAAGGAAGTACAAAAATATTCAGAAGAGATATAAAAAGTATAGTGTGAAACGGGGGCTGGATCTTAGATCCAGCCCCCGTCTATTGTCAGAACCTGTCCAGTGAGATAAGCCGGACCTTCTGCAATGGAACGAATGAATGTGGCCACTTCTGTCGGGGTTCCCAGTCTGCCTGCCGGAATTTCTTCCATCAGTGCCTGGCGTTCTTCCGGTTCTAAAAAATGATTCATATCTGTATCAATTGCACCGCAGGCGATGGCATTGACCCGGATGCCGGATGGCGCCGTTTCTTTTGCCAGTGCTTTGGTAAATGCGTTGACCGCACCTTTGGAAGCAGAATAAGCCACTTCGCAGGAAGCACCGCAAATGCCCCAGACAGAAGATACATTGACGATGGAGCCTTTCTGTGCCCGAATCATGGAAGGCAGAAGCAGTGAGCAGCAATTATATATGCTGGTCAAATTGGTTTGTAGTAAGCGGTTCCATTGCTCTGGTGTCATATCTTGCAGTAGTCCAATGTGTGAAATGCCTGCATTGTTTACCAATACATCAATTGAACCAAAACGGGTAAGTGCCTCTTTTATCATGTGTTTGCAAAATGTGTAAGAACCCACATCTCCTATAAAGGAAAGGAAGGTAGCACCCAGAGCAGTGATCTCCTGTTCTAGTGTGCCTAGCGCATCGGAATGCTGAAATCCATTGAGGATGACCCGATAGCCATGTGCGGCAAAATTCAATGCGGTGGCTCTGCCGATTCCTCTGGAAGAGCCGGTGATGAGTACAGTTTTCATGACAATCACCTTTCTGTAATATGTTACAATAATATTTACAAATGTTAGTATAGCACAAGATAATGAATTTTTCACGGAAGTTCAAATAATAATTTTGTTACTTTTGGTAATTTGAGAATGAGGGGAAAAATCCTTTGGAAAAACAAAGAAAATATTTTACAAAGAAATACAAAAGGGAACCCACAAGGTTTAAGAAAATAAGCAAAATTTTCCAGATTTATTTTCAGCAAAGGCTTGACAGCAGGGGAAAGGACTGTTATAATAGCAAAGGATTGTTACAGAAATGTTACAATCGTTACAATCATAACGAAACAATGATGAAGCCATTTCAGAGTAATACATAATAACATAGAATGGCAGCCTGTAGGTGGCATGCAGTGCCTGTCAGAAGAAAAGATGATTTTGAAATCGAAGGGAGAACATCATGAGAAATTTACTGGTGAAAGCAACAGCAATTGGTCTCGCAACAGCACTTGCAGCAAGTGCAAGTCCATATGTTTCATATGGTAAGCCTGGTGTGGTGCAGACAGAGACAGTGATTGCGGGTATACCGACGTTGTTGGCTGATTATTATAACAGAGATACCACTGCTGATTTGGAGACGGTTCTAGTTCGTCTGGATCAGGAGAAGAAAGCAGAAGAGACCACTCTGGCAGATGAAACCAAGGAATCTGCAACAGAAGCAGAGGAAAGTACTTCTCTGAAGATTGCAGCAACAGATACTTTTGTACAGAAGAAGGTTCGTGAAAACAATTACAAGTCCATCTATGCAAAGATTGCCATTGCACAGGTTGAAAAATATGCGAATGTGAGAAGTACTCCTTCCGCAGCGAACAATGACAATATCGTAGGTCGTATTTACAACAACTGTGCAGCTGAGATTGAGGCAGTAGAGAACACAAAGGACGGTGACTGGTTCAAGGTAAAGTCCGGTGATGTAGAAGGCTATATTAAGTCTGATCTGTTTGTAACAGGTGTACAGGCGAAGAAGCTGGTAGCAGAGGTAGGAACCATTACTGCTACTGTGGCAACAGAGGAACTGAGAGTGAGAGAAAAGGCAAGTCTGGATGCAGATGTTGTGACCAGTCTGGAGAAGGGTTCTACATGCACTGTTCTGGAGGAAGAGAAGGACGGATTTGTCAAGATTGAAGTAGAAGATGGTCTGGTAGGCTATGTATACGCAGAATGTGTAGATGTAGACGTGGATTTCCAGTGGGCAGTATCCAGTGAGGAACAGGTTAAGAGAGAAAATAAGATTGAGGAGTTAAAGTTTGCAGAAAAAGAGGCAGATGCTCAGTATTTCTCCAGTTATGATTCCGGTGAGTATGTGAATGCGGCGGCAGCAGCAGAGGAGTGGGCAGAGTCTTTGAATGCTTTGTACAAGGCAGCAAAGAAGTATTATGATGATGATACTGCAGCTTATGCAAAAGAGAGACTGCAGGATGTAAAGGAATATGTAGCAGTATCGGCTGAGAAGGCAGGAGAAGAACAGACTGAGACAATCGAAGCGATTGAAAGTGAAATTGAAATCATTGAAAGCAGTTCTTTTG